>DAOTUF010000613.1:0-2279 GCA_034437495.1 Chloroflexaceae bacterium
CCCCTCCCCGCGGACGAGCGCCACCGGTCGTTTGGGATAGATGCCCGTCTCTCGCTGCGACTCCGCAGCGATAATGGAGGCACTCTGGTTTTCCTGGTTCTGGTTCATGGGCATTCCTCTCAATACTTCCTGTTCCGACGATGCTTCGATGCTTCAATCATTATATCGTACGATAGGGTGCAAATCAAATGCAGGAAACAGGCAGTCCCACCGTCTGCGAGAAGAACCGGGGAGCATGTGGATAAACTGCGGAATTCTGGGGATAATGTGCTACTTTTGTGGATAAGTTTCCCCATGAATTGGGGGCCGACGGTGGATGAATCAAGCCCTCCACCGATATCCCCACTAGCATGTGGATATCCTCTCCCGTTATCCACGAGTTATCCACCATGGAATGACCGCATAACAAGGGGGTTTTCGTGCGTTTTCCCCACAATCCACATCCCTACTGGTGCTGCTTCTTTTCTCTTCATGTATATGTGTGGATAAGGACCGATCCAGCCCGTCAAGAAAAAAGCATGCCAAAAGAACATGTTTGTCCCTTCCTGAAGTCGCTTTCCTGTGCTATGGTACTGGTAGCTGGTGTTTCGGTCCCGGACCTTTCTGGAATCATCTGAGGAACGCGCTATGCAATCACCCGTCAGGCTGCATCCCACCGGTCAACCAGAATCAAAATCAGAATCAGCACGCCCCCCTCGCTCCCGCTCCCCCCGCGGGTGGGTGCTCCTGCTCCTCCTGCTCGTGCTCCTCCTGGTATCGTCTCATACCCCCGGAAAAGGAGAACGACCTTCCCCACCACCGCCGGCGCTCCCGCCGGCGCAGCAGCGCGAAAACCAGCCACGGGTTGCTGGCACTTCCCCGACCCGGCCAGTCTCCCCGTTGCCGCCAACCCCATCCCCTCTCCCTCACCGTGAGACTTCCCCGTCCTCATCGGAAGGGGCAACCCCTCCGCAGAGCAGCGACAAACTGGCACGGACATGGATAGGGGTACGGACACGGATGCGCAAGCAGGTGCAGCGGGTATTGGAAGGGGGCGAAGGTGCTGCCGCCCAGACATCCGCGCAGCGGCGATATGGGGAACAACCGCTCCCCACCCTCACTCCCCACTCCTTCGCATTCGCGCCCGACCCGGAACCAGAACAGCTTCCGAGCGTCGGGTATCCCCTGGCTCCGCTGGCGTCTGTCGAAGGCCCACCCCGCACCCCGGTTTCCCGTCCTGCTCCCGCCGTACCTTCTTCGGTTGGACCTTCGTCCCCAGGGGGGCCGCCGGGCGAGGTTCCCGCTGTCCCGATTATCCCGATACTGATGTACCACTACATCCGCGTGGTTGACCCGACCGAAGACCCCATGGGGTGGCGTCTCTCCGTCGCTCCCGAAGCGTTTGCGGCTCAGCTTGACTGGCTAGACCAGGAGCACTACACGACCCTGCGGATGGACACGGTGGCGGCCTGTCTGAATGGCGACCTGCGGTGTCCTCCCCGTTCCATTGCCCTGACCTTTGACGACGGGTATGCCGATGCCGCAACCGAGGCGCTGCCGCTGCTCCAGGAGCACGGGTTTGTCGCAACGTTCTACGTGGTCAACCGCTACATCGGGCAGGAGGGCTATATGGGGTGGGATGCGATCCGCGCCTTGCGCGATGCCGGCATGGAAATCGGGGGGCATACGCGCAGCCATCTTGACCTGACCGCCCTGGAACTATCCCTTGCCTCCGATGAGATTGCAGGGTCGCGGGAACAGCTTGCCGCTGAACTTCAGGTGTCGGTGGAGAGCTTTTGCTATCCGTCGGGCAGGTATGGGGACGCAACAAAGGCGCTGGTGGCGCAGGCGGGCTACCGCAGCGCCGTGACGACCGTGCCGGGGTGGTATCAGGGCGACCCCTATGCGCTCCCGCGTATTCGGGTGGACGGAAGCGCGACGCTGGAGGGGTTTGCCTCCCTGGTGCGCCAGTACACCCACGACCCATGATACGCCATCTCCCCTTGACTTCTTTTCCCTCTCTGTAGTACACTAAGTGGAGTATCTTTGCACACTTCTTATAGAAAAAACCACGGAAACGTGGTATCCCGCCGGGTCCTGATAGAACCGTATCGAAATCGTATCGAATTGCATCGAGTCAACGACCACCCGCTGAAGCGGGTGGCTTGCGAGAAGCCGTAAGCCGATGTTGACCAGTTCGCTCTTCGGAGCAGACGATAGGGAGGTCACGAGACCCTGGGGTGCGTTGCCAGCTCCAGGCCCTCTCGCTGGTCGTTAAACAAGCAGACGGTCTCTGCTCG
>DAOTUF010000614.1:0-6008 GCA_034437495.1 Chloroflexaceae bacterium
AGGAGATAGAGAGACAAAAGAAAGGAAAGCGAGGGCACGAGGTATATGGGGACAAAAAACTCACGCTTGCAAGGATTTTACAACCTTCCACCGCTCCGGCGGCTTGAACTCGTACGGTCGTTCGATGGACTGAATGAAAGCGATATCCAGGCGCTCCATGGGGGCAGCACCCTCACGCTTGAACGAGCCGACAAGATGATTGAAAATGTCATCGGCATGTTCAACCTTCCCACGGGCATCGCCACCAACTTCCAGATCAACGGACGTGATGTGCTCATTCCGATGGTGGTGGAGGAGCCGTCTATTGTGGCTGGCGCAAGCTATGCCGCCAGAATGGTGCGGGCAGGTGGTGGGTTTCAGTCCAGCAGCACCGACTCCCTGATGATCGGGCAGGTGCAACTGGTGCAGGTGGCCAACCCCGAGCAGGTGCAGGAAAAGGTCCTGTCCCACCGGGGCGAAATCTTGAAGCTGGCCAATGCCCAGAGCCGCAGCCTGATTGCCCTTGGCGGCGGGGCGCGTGACGTGGAGGTCCAGACCTTCCCGACCAGTCCGATGGGGCCAATGGTGGTGGTACATCTGGTGGTGGACTGCCTCGACGCGATGGGGGCCAACGCCATCAACAGCATGTGCGAGGCCATCGCGCCGCTGCTGGAGATGCTGACCGGCGGACGGGCCTACCTGCGCATCCTCTCGAACCTGAGCGACCGGCGGTTGGCGCGGGCGCGGGCAGTCATCCCTCCGGCCGCGCTGGAGCGCAACGGCATCAGCGGGGAGGAGGTAGCCGAGGGGATTATGTGGGCCTATTCCTTTGCCGCGGTGGACCCCTACCGCGCTACGACCCACAACAAGGGGATTATGAACGGCATTGACCCGGTGCTCATCGCCACGGGCAACGACTGGCGGGCGGTCGAGGCCGGGGCGCATGCGTATGCGGCTCGCAGCGGGACCTACACCTCGCTGAGCGTCTGGGAGCGCGACGAAGCAGGAAACCTGGTCGGCACGCTTGAAATGCCGCTGGCGGTGGGGATTGTCGGTGGGGCCACGAAGGTCCACCCGACGGCCCAGGCTGCGCTCAAGCTGCTCGGCGTGCGCAGCGCCAGAGAACTGGCAGAAATCTGTGTCTGTGCGGGGTTGGCCAGCAACCTGGCCGCTATGCGAGCGCTGGCAACCGAGGGTATCCAGTGTGGGCATATGGGGTTGCATGCCCGCCAGATTGCGCTGGCCGCGGGAGCGACGGGCGACCTGGTAGAAGCCGTTGCCTGCCGCATGGTCGAAGAGCGCGTCATCAAGCCTGCCCGCGCAGAAGAGCTACTGACCGAACTACGAGGAGTATAAGAAAGAAGCGTTATGATGCAGCCAGACCGACCCGTAGGCATTCTCGGCTACGGGTGCTACGTTCCACGCTACCGTATTGCGGGCAAGGAGATTGCCCGCGTCTGGACCGACGGTCAGGGCGGGGTTCCCGTCCAGTCCAAGAGCGTACCCGGTCCCGACGAAGATACGATTACGATGTCGATTGAAGCCGCACGCCATGCGCTGGCCCGCGCCGCTCTCCCGGCGGGGCAGCTTGGCGGGGTGTGGGTGGGCAGCGAGAGCCACCCCTACAGTGTCAAGCCCTCCGGTACCATCGTTGCCGAAGCTCTGGGCACCCCCCCCTGGGTTTGCGCGGCAGACTGGGAGTTTGCGTGCAAGGCCGGGAGCGAGGCGTTCACCGCCAGTATGGGCATGGTTGCCAGCGGAATGGTCAACTCTATGCTGGCAGTCGGGGCCGACACCGCCCAGGGACGCCCGGGCGATGCGCTGGAGTACACCGCATCGGCGGGGGCCGCGGCGATGGTGCTCGGGCCAGCCGACGAAGCGCTGGCAGTGATTGAGGCAACCGTGTCATACGTGACCGATACGCCGGACTTCTTCCGCCGCGCCGAACGACCCTACCCGGTCCACGGGCAGCGCTTTACGGGGGAGCCAGCCTACTTTCACCACGTTGGCAGTGCCGCCCGGCGGCTGCTGCACGAACTGGGTCGCACCCCGCAGGATTACACCTACGCGGTGTTTCACCAACCCAATTCCAAATTCCCCCAGACAATTGCAAAGCAGCTTGGGTTTACACCGGAGCAGATTGCGCCGGGTCTCCTGTCGCCGCAGATTGGCAACACCTATTCAGCGATTGTCTTCCTCGGCTTGAGCGCCGTGCTGGACATCGCCCGACCGGGCGACACCATCTTCCTGACGAGCTACGGAAGTGGGGCCGGAAGCGATGCCTATTCGGTAGTGGTCACGGACGCGCTGCTGGAACGGCGCGACCGGGCCCCGCGCACGGCGGACTATCTGGCACGGCAAGAATTCATCGACTACGCGATGTATGTGAAGTGGCGCAATGAACTGGTGGTTGGGTAGGAGGAAGAAAGAGTCCTATGCAGAATGTGTACATTGCAGGCATCGGGGCGACCCCGGTGGGAGAACACTATACCCGTTCGCTCATGGACCTGGCCCTGGAATCCTTGCGTCAGGCATTTGTTGATATCCAGTACCACGTCACGTCATCGCAGGTCGGGGCGCTCTACGTGGCGAACGCCATGGGCGAAGCGCTCGCCGGTGATGCGCACCTGGGAGCGCTGCTGGCAACGGTCGCCGGGTTTGAGGGAGTCGAAGCCTTTCGCCTCTCGTCAGCCGGCGCAAGTGGCGGCGTGGCGCTGCACCAGGCGTGTATGGCGGTGGCCAGCGGGGTGCATGAGGCGGTGGTCGTGCTCGGCGTCGAGAAAGTCACCGATAAGTTGCAGGATGCCCAGGAAGCCAGCCTGTCCCTGGCAACCGAATCCGACTTCGAAGCGTTCCACGGCATCACCGTCACGTCGCAGTGGGCTATGCTCATGCGGCGCTATATGCACGAATATGGCTACGAGGCAGATGCGTTCGCGCCCTTCCCGCTCAACGCCCACGCCAATGGAACGGGCAACCCGGAGGCGATGTATCGCTTTCCGGTGAAGACCAGCACCTACCAGAAGGCCAGTCAGATAGCGTCCCCGCTGAATATGCTGGACTGCTCGACGCTGGCGGACGGGGCGGCCACGGTGCTGCTGGTGTCTGAACGGCTGATGCGAGAGATAGGCCACCCGCCGGTGCGCGTGGCGGGACGGGCGCTGGCATCGGACACGCTGGCGCTGCACGACCGCCCGGACCCGCTCTCTCTGAGCGCGGTTCACCAGAGCACCCGAAAGGCCTTGCATCAGGCCAGAATGGAACCCGCCGACGTGGATGTGCTGGAACTGACGGACCCGCACGGGATTGCGGCGGCGCTGGCGCTGGAGGCCGGCGACTTTGTGGCTCGCGGGACGGCCCCCCGCCACGCTGCCGACGGTGGCATCTCCCCGACGGGCACGACGCCCATCGCTACGGCAGGGGGCTACAAGTCTCGTGGGGACGCGGGGGGAGCCAGCGGCGTATATCAGGTGGTTGAGTTGGTGCGGCAGCTTCGAGGGTGCGCTCCGGCGGGGCAGGTCCCCAATGCGCGGGTCGCGCTTGCCCAGAGCCTCGGCGGGGTGGGCGCAACGGCAGTAACCCATATCCTGGTGCGAGACGATTAGAAGGAGCAACGAGCACGATGCATCTGGCAAAACATTGGCGACAGAAGGCCGCCTACTACCGTATGGAGGGGCAGCGCCACCGGTCGACGGGGGAGGTTCGCTTTCCGGCCCGGCCCGCCACCCTTGGCGAGAGCGATGAAGCAGCTGAAGCGTGGGAACCGTTTGTGCTGAGCGGCAAAGGTGAAATCTACAGCTTTTCGGTGGTGCGGCAGGCTCCTACCGGATTTGAATACCTCACGCCCTATCCGGTGGCGCTGGTGCATCTGGCGGAAGGACCACTGGTGACGGCTCAACTCACCGACTGCCGCGAGGAGGACCTGTTCATCGGGCAGCCGGTGGAGATGGTGACGCGCCGCCTGAAGGACACCGGCAAGGATGGTATGCTGGTCTATGGCTACAAGTTTCGCCCGGTCCTGGCCCAGGCCCGGGCGGACGGGGAGGGGTAATCCTCCTGCCCGTCCCGGGCACTTCTCCCTCCCACCCCTGCCCCCCACCTCTCCCCAATGGGAGCAGGGGTGGGGGTGGGGGGGGAAGGTCACGCGTCGCCGTCCCCCGTCCTGTTCCCTTCCAGTTGTTGGAGTTTGCGTTCTAGCTCCCGCTTCCTGCTCATACCTCTGGATTTCCTCTCCGTGGCGAGTGAGGCAGTGAGGCGCGGCGGGTTTGGGGTCCGATGGCCCGGACCTAAAAGAACCCTAGCTCCTCGCGAGCATCCTCGCTCATCATGGTCGGGTTCCAGAACGGTGTCCAGACCAGATTGATCTGCACGTTTTCCAGGTTGTGGTGCGCGTCTTGCAGCCGCAACACCTGCTGGCGGGCCTGTTCGATAATCTGGGGGGCAATCGGGCAGGCGGGGGTGGTCAGGGTCATATCAATGTCCACCGTCTTGCCCTCTTCGAGAATATCGACGCGATAAATAAGCCCCAGGTTGACAATATCCAGGCCAAGCTCCGGGTCATACACATTTTTCAAGGCGGAACGGACCATCTCTTCAGTCAGCATACCAATCCCTTCGTTTTCTTTCAAGCGCTCATGACCCCCTATTCAGAAACCCCGACGACCCACCCGGTCGTGCCGGTGCTGGAAGCTCGCACGGCGTCTATCACCTGCTGCGTTCGCAACCCGTCCAGGAAGGTGGCCGCCTGCCCGATGGCGGAACGGTTCCCCTGGATGGCGTCTCGCAGCGCAAGCCCCATATAGACCGTCGCCTCGGCATAGTCGGGGTAGAGATTCCTGGTTTTTTCGGAAATATCTACCTCCGCAATGGAGGAGAGGATAACCTCATACCACTCTTCGTCTGGCCGCGCATGCCACAGTCGCCCGTCTACGATGCGCAGGGAACCTTCGTCGCCGTAGAGAGTGAAGCTCTGCGCTTCGTTTTTGCGGGCCACCATGCTGGCCAGCACGTTGACAAAGCCCCCCTGCGCGAAGGTAAGCGTAAACGAAGCAAAGTCGTCGGAGGTCACAGGGCGGGTGCCTTCTGTGGTTCCACTTTCGGGTTGGGGGACCGGGCGTTCGACCACAAAGGTGTTCAGAAATCCCTGTACTGCCGACACCTCGTCATTCAGGAGGTAGCGCACGGTGTCAATCTGGTGCGAACCGATGGCTCCGAGTATCCCGCCTCCCTGTGCCACGTCGCTCCACCAGTTCCAGACCCGTTTCAGGTTGGCACGAGAGCTGTTGACAAAGCGGACTTCGCCGTGACGCAGACGCCCGATATGCCCCTCTATCACCAGGCGGCGGGCCTCCCGCACAGCCGGGAAGAAGCGCAGTTCGTGGTCTATCAGGGCTAGCTGCGCGGGCCGGTCTGCGGCAGCTTTCACCATCCGCCGGGCTTCGTCGGCGTGCAGCGCGGTGGGCTTCTCGCACATCACGTGCTTGCCTGCCTCCAGCGCGGCGATACTCATCTCGCAGTGGAGCGACGGGGGGGTGACGATGGTCACAAGGTCCACGTTCGGACGTTCGAGCAGCGTTTTCCAGTCACCCGTGGCATAGGGGATATCCAGGTCGGCTGCAATGCGCTGCGTCTTGCGGGTCTGGCTGCCGGCGAGCGCGACAATCTCCAACCCGGCTTCCCGAAAGGCCGGCACCTGAACCCGTGCCCCCCATCCGGTGCCAATGATACCAACTCCTGGTTTGCTCATAGCTGCTACTTTCTACGTGTTCAAATGTACTCGAAAGTACGCTTTGTCCATTTCCGAAATTCCTGCTTCATCCTGCACCGCCTTCTCAAGCGAAGGGCTTACACGCAGTCCACAGGCGCGTTTTACGTCCCGACGTAGCCACTGCCGGGGACGGTCAGTTCAGGACTGGGAGCCTGGACCGGCGATCTGGTTGCTCTCGCCAATCCGATACGATGGAGGAAGCCATCTCGCGTCCACCCGCCCCAGGGGGCCTTTTTAACCGTGGGTAAGCGCAACCGGGCTG
>DAOTUF010000615.1:0-15200 GCA_034437495.1 Chloroflexaceae bacterium
CCCCCCCCCCCCGCCCCCGCCGATGAACGCTCGTTGTTCTACGAAACGGTGGGACTGGCCCGGCGCAGCCTCGCCCTGACCCGCACCTACCTGGACGAACAGGGCAACCTGCTTCCTCCCTCGCCCTACCTTACCGCCCTGCTCGGTCTGGCACTGCCAGAAAGCATCCCGCTGGTGCGGGTGCTGGCCGGGAGCGTGCCAGCGCTGGACGACGCCGCATCTCCCCAGGAAGCGCTGGTCGCGGTGATGGCGGGGAAAGGGGACTGGGAGGAACTGACCACCGCCGCAAAGCAGCAATGGGGAACGCCGCTCCTCTCGCTGCGGGAGCATGTGACCCGGGCCTGCCGCGTGGAGCAGACCCGCGAAGGCGCAGGCGACCCGGCGCCCGGGCCATTCGGGGGGATGCTGGAAGACCCGGTGCTCGTGGCGGAGGTTGCCAGGCGGTTTGGCCCTGACTACCACTGGAGCGTGACCCGCTTCAACGATTATCTGACCTGCCCCTTCCGCTTTGCCGCGGCGCATGTGCTCGGGTTGGAGCGACGAGCCGAGCCGGAAGAAGGTCTGGAGAGCGCCGGGCGCGGTCGCATCTACCACGACATTCTGGCGCTGGCCGGGCAAGCGTGGATCCAGGCGCACATGCTGTTTGCGACCGACCATGAGCAAGCTATTCTGGATGCCCTGCACCTCGCCATTGACCAGGTGCTCGCGCATGCCCCGGCCCGCTACGGGTTCGACCCGGGGGCGTTCTGGGGGTGGGAGCAGGCCGACGTTCGGCGGCGGTTGGTGCAGGCCATCCGCCGGGCCGTGCGCGAGGGGGGGGAGTGGGCCGCGTTTCGCCCGGTCGAGGTTGAACGGGGGTTCGGCATCCAGGAGGGGAGCGCTCCCCTCTGTCTGAAGACCCCGGCGGGTCCGGTGCTGGTGGTTGGGCGGGTAGACCGGGTGGACGTGCGCGAGAGCGGTACCCTGGCGCTGCTGGACTACAAGAGCAGCAGCAAGGTCCGTTCGCTGCGCGACACGCTGGAAGGGCGAGATGTGCAGCTTTCGCTCTATCTGCTGGCTGTTGAGCAGGTGGTGCGGCCAGGAGAACACGTGGAGCGGGCAGCTTTTTTCCACCTGGGCAGCGGCAAACATAGCCCCCCCCTCACTGACCGCGAACGCTCACGAGCGCTTGAGGTGCTGATGGAGCGTCTCACCGAGGTGGTCACGAGCGTTCGGGAGGGGGTTTTTCCGGTGCGCCCGAGCCGGGCGTGCCCTCGCAGTTGTCCCTTTGCGACCATCTGTCGTGTGCAGCGGGGAAGCAGGGGACCGGGCGGGGAAGACGGAGCACCCTGACAGCCAGCGAACGCAGCAGGTGCTCTCAACTCTCCTGGGGCCCGTCTTCCGAGGAAGGAGCTATCTGGGGCAGCCGCTCGATAGCCGCTCGCAGGGTTGCTTCATCGGGTGGGGTGCTCATGTTCGGTGGGTCATTTGTATTGACATAACCCGTAAGCCAGTAGATGGTCGTCGAATCCACCGCGGCATCAATCAAGTCGCGGATGACGGTGCGCCGAACGAGGGCCGGGGTCACGGTTTCCACCCCCGCTTCGCGGGCCCGTCCCTTCAACATCAGGGATGTAGTCTGCTTCCCGATGCTCTTGAAGTGAATATTGCCCTTGACATCGAGCCGCAAGAAGAGCGACTGCTGTGAAGGTCCACAGTGCCTTCGCCGTGTATCCAGCCAGGTGTTCAACATCTCGTAGGCCCACCCGGTCAGGTACGTGGTCCGGTTGCGGACGTGGAGCGCCCCGCTCTCACGGTCATAGTTCGAGAGGGTCAGGTTGGGCAGCTCGGCAGCCTGCACCGCGCCGGGGTACAGACAGGCAATGATGGCACTGTCGCGCAGCCCGGCTTCGCGGCGGTCTTCGGCACACACCCGGAGCAAGGCCCGCAGTTCGTCAGCAGAGAGGCGACGGCTGTTTTCCCGCACGCCGCGGGTCTCCCCGGACATCCGCCGCTGGATGCTCAGCGCCGGGCGGTTTTCCTTCAGCCACGCTTCGACCTCGACCCGTTCAAACCAGTCTTCGCGCTTGATAGACAGCACGGGACTGGGAAAGGGTGCGACCTCCTGCGACCGCCAGGTCTGGAAGGTCCAGGGAGAGATGGACTCTCTGGTTTTGATTTCGTTGGCCCCGATAAGGCGACTCTGGAGGGCCGCACGGGACTCGGCCACCATCGTGCGCCAGGGTTCGCTGCGGGGGTTGAGCGACAATATCAACCCTCCCCGTTCGCGGATGAACGTTTCCAGGGCGGTGGTCGTGACCATACGGGTGCCGCGCTGGTGCTTCTGCCCGCGGGTGAAGGTGCGCAGCCACCCTTTGGCGCTCCACCGCTGGGCAATCGTATAGTCCACGCCCAGGAGCTTGGCAGCAGTCAGCAAGCTCATCTCGCTTTCGCCCGACGACTGACTATGGTGTCCATTGGGGCTTGCCTGACGTTCGTGATGTCCGTGGTTCTCGTGGCTCTCGTGGCTCTCGTGAGGTTCGCTGGTTCTCTCGTAGCTGGTTGCAGATGGTGTCTCCGCATGGTGGTTCATTGTCAGTTTCATCCTCCTTTTGTTGCTTTGTTCCTCATGTGCTATTATATCCATAATCCGTCTTTTGTCTATTGACAGTTCTGTGGTTGGCTTGCATGATACCATGGAATCAGAGTATCTGTCACATGGTTTGACACATTTCCGATACCATCCTCAATATGCACCTGCTCCACATTGTTCAACTCTACCACCCCGTCCCAAGCGGGGCCGCGCGGTACTTCGTCGAAGTCGGGGAACGGCTGGCCCGTGAAGGCCACCGCCTCACCGTGCTGGCAACCGAAGCCTTCGACCTGGAGCACCTGTGGATGGGCGGGCGGCGCAGCATTGCCGAGCGGGAAGAGACCCACCGCGGAAGCCACATACTCCGCTTCCCCGTGCAGCGAGTGCCGGGGTCGCCCCTGGTCTACCCCGTGGCGCGGCGGCTGATAGTCGAACTGTCGCGGTTGCCGCTGCCCCCGAAGATGCTGCTGCCCGTGCTGCGGCATCTGGCAACCCTGACGCCCCGCCTGCCCACCCTGGGACCGTTCCTGCACCAGTCGCCCGCGCTTGCGGATGTGGCGCTCGTCCACACGACCAACATCACCCTGGACTTTGCCATCCTCCCCGTCCTGAAATGGGCCGAACAACGTACTATCCCGCACATCTGCACCCCCTTCGTCCACCTTGGCGAGCCGGGCAACCGCGCCATCGTGCGCTACTACAGCACCCTGAACCAGCTTGACATCCTGCGCCGCAGTGCCGCGGTTATCACCCAGACCGGGTTGGAACGGCGCTTTTTGCAGCAGGCCGGCGTCCCCGACCACCAGATGCACACAATTGGCGTGGGGGTCACACCGACCGAGTTGGAAGGCGGCGACGGGGAACGCTTCCGCCGTGCCCACAGCATCCCCGAGACAGCCCCCGTGGTACTGACCCTCGGGGTAGCGGCCTATGACAAGGGGACTCTCCACGTGGTTGAGGCGATGCAGCGGTTGTGGGAGCAGGGAAACCCCGCCGTGTGGGTGCAAATCGGGCCGCCGATGGCGCACTTTGAAGCGTTCCTGCACCGCCTGCCCCCCGAAGACCGTGCCCGGATGCGGGTGCTCGGCTTCGTAGACGACCAGGCCCGGCGCGATGCCCTGGCCGCCGCCGATGTGTTGGTGCTGCCGTCGCGCACCGACAGCTTTGGTATCGTCTACCTGGAGGCGTGGGTCTACGGGGTGCCCGTGGTCGGAGCGCGGGCCGGTGGCGTGCCGGAAGTCATTCGCCACGAGGAGACGGGGTTGCTGGTGACGTTTGGTGACGTTGCGGAACTGGCGCGAGCTATTGAGCGACTGCTGCACGACCGTCCGCTGGCCCGCGCCCTCGGGCAGGCCGGACGCGCCAATGTGCTGCGCGAGCGGACGTGGGACCGCGTGTATGCCCGCGTGCGCGACGTCTACACGGGGTGCCTGGGACCTTAACCGATTTTTCATCCTTTTTAACCTCCTGTTCATCCGACATCAACAGATTCTTAACTGGAAACTGATACGCTGAGGCGCATTCCCTGATACAGGGAGGTTTTTGCGTGCGTGCCAATATTCAGATTCATCCGAAATACGGGGGCATGCCATCTGGCAAACGGTAGTCCAGTAGTCCAATAGTCTATGGAGGAAAAATAGCGATGCGTTTTCGAACGTTGCTTTACCTGGTCATCCTGGCGATGGTCGTCGGGAATATGAGCTTGCTTGCGGTGGGAGCCGCCTCAACGTCCTCAAGCTCCTCAAGAGCTTCAGGCTCCTCGTCCGAAACGGAATCAGCGACCTCTCAGAAGTTTCTCCCCGCGTCTCAGGGAACCGAACCGGGAACGATGGCCGAACGGTCATCGCTCAGGAACGAGCACGTGGAACTCCAGCAGACCGCCCCGATTACGCCAGAATCAACCATTGCGCTCCGTCCCATCGGAACCTACGATGCTGGCGGGGAGGGACGGGCAGAGATAGCGGCGTACGACCCGGACAGCCAGCGCGTCTTCGTGACCAACTCTGAAACCAGGTCGGTTGACATCCTGGATATCAGCGACCCATCTACGCCGGTGCTCTCCGGCACCATCGAGATAGCCGACCTGGACCCGCCCTACAACGACGGGTCGCCCAACAGTGTGGCCGTCTCCAACGGGGTCGTTGCCGTGGCGCTCGAAAACGGCGACCCGCAGGAGCCGGGCTTTGTGGCCTTCTTCGATACCGACGGCAACCCCATCGCGCAGGTCGAAGTTGGCACCCTGCCCGATATGCTCACCTTCACGCCCGACGGCATGAAGGTGCTGGTTGCCAACGAGGGCGAGCCAAATGACGACTACACCAACGACCCGGAAGGCTCTGTCAGCATTATTGATATTTCCGGCGGGGTAGAGACGCTTTCGGAGACCCACGTGACGATGGTGGGCTTTACCCACTTCAACCAGGGCACCCCCGGGTATGATAGTCTGCTGACCGAGGGAGACGTCCGTATCTTCGGCCCCGGCGCGAGTGTGGCGCAGGACCTCGAACCGGAGTACATCGCGGTTTCGGACGATGGAGAGACGGCCTGGGTGACGTTGCAGGAGAACAACGCCCTTGCCATCATTGATACGACTGCCCCGACTGTGACGGAGATTGTCTCGTTTGGCTTCAAAGACCACCGCATGGATGGCAACGGCATAGATGCCAGCGACGAGGATGGGACGATCAACATTCAGACCTGGCCGGTGTGGGGGATGTACCAACCCGATGCCATTGCCTCCTTCACCGTTGGTGATGATACCTACCTGGTGACGGCCAACGAAGGCGACGCCCGCGATTACACCTATGAAGTAGGTGAGGAAGAATTCACGGCCTACAGCGAAGAAGTGCGGATCGAAGACCTGGTGCTCGACACCGGTACGTTTTCGGAAGAGCTGCAAGCCGAAGACATGCTTGGTCGGCTGAAAGTCACCACAGCGACCCTGGTGCTCGGCCCCATCTGGAGCCACGACCCCGACGGGGATGACGACACGGATACGCTCTATGCCTACGGCGCACGCTCCTTCTCCATCTGGAATAGTGATGGGGTGCAGGTCTACGACAGCGGCGACGAGTTCGAGCAGATTACGGCGGCGATGTACCCCGGCTGGTTCAACGGCGAAGTCGGCGAAGATTTTGACTCGCGCAGTGACGACAAAGGACCGGAGCCGGAGGGCGTTGCCATCGGTCAGATTGAGGTCGAGGGCGAAGACCGGACCTTTGCCTTCATTGGCCTGGAGCGCATTGGCGGCATCATGGTCTACGATGTGACCGACCCCCAGAACCCCGCCTTCGTCCAGTACGTGAACACCCGCGAGCAGGGCGACATTGCGCCGGAGGGATTGGCCTTCATCTCCGCAACAGACAGCCCCAATGGGAACCCGCTGCTGGTGGTGGCGTACGAGGACAGCGGCACCACGACTATCTACGACATCACCGACCCTGACGGAGCTACCACCCTCACCCTGCTCCACAACAACGACGGTGAGTCCTCCCTGACGCCGTTCACCTACGGCGTGGAGCCGGGCGGCGACGACTATCCCAACACCGAGCGGGTGGAACTGCACGTTGGTGGCGTGTCGGCGTTCAAGTCCCTGATGGACGCCCAGATTGCCGAAGCGCGGATGGACGACCATTCGGTGGTGAGCGTCTACGCGGGCGATGCGTTCCTGGCAAGCCCCACTACCCGCTGCTCGGACGAAGAGAACGGCAGCGAACCCCTCTTCGACGCCATGGCGCAGAAGTACATGCCCTACGATGCCCACATCCTGGGCAACCACGAATTCGACTTTGAGCCGGATGTGCTGGCCGAGTTCATCGAGGCATTCGCCATCAACGGCGAGTTGCAGCAGCCCTTCCTGAGCGCCAACCTTGATTTTAGCGCCGAGCCGTCGTTCGCTGACCTGACGATGGATTCGGCAGACCCGCTGCTCGATGGCCTGCTCTTCACCCCCGTGACGAACGGCAAGGTCGTGGGACGTTCGGCCATTGTGGTGGACAAACTGACCGGTCAGCGCTTCGGGATTGTCGGGATGACCACGCCGATGCTCGCGACCATCTCATCGCCGGAAAACGTCGTGGTGGACCAGGATATCGAGACCATCGCGCAGAACGAGATTGACCGGCTCTACGACGACTACGGGGTGCGCAAGATTATCTTTGTGAGCCACCTGCAAAACGTGGACAACGACCGCGACCTGATTGAGCAGCTTGAAAAGGTGGACCTGGCGGTCGCGGGCGGCGGCGATGAGATGCTGATTAGCTCCAGCGTCCCGACCACGACGCAGATGTTGCCTGGCGAGTTGGCCGGCGTTGACGGCCCCTACCCCATCGAAGTGGAGGACCCCGACGGTCGCACGGTCTACATCGTCACGACCGCGGGCAACTACAAGTACCTGGGCCGCATTGACGCCGAGTTCGACAGCGATGGCGAGATTACCAGCATCGTGGCGGATATGAGCTACCCCCGCCGCGTCATCCCCGACAGCGCCGAAAACGCCGATGCTATTGATGACCTGGAACTGACTGACGCGGTTGCTCCCGATGCGATGATTGAGAGCGAAGTCATCGAACCGCTAGAGACGTGTTTTGCCAGCTACCCGCTCGTTGCCCGCACCGAAGTGCTGCTCAATGTCTCGCACAGCGGGGGAGCCTATGGCGAGCTTGAATACGGCGTCCGCACCGCAGAGACGAACGCGGGCAACCTGGTGGCCGACTCCTACCTTGAGGCGTATGAGGCCGTGGCCGAAGACCTTGGCTTGCCGCCCTATGACGAGACCGTGGTTGCCGTCCAGAACGGCGGCGGGATGCGCCAGAACGTGGGCGATGTCCTGCCCGTCGGCGGGGAGGTGCCCGGCACCATCTCGCGGCTGCACACCGGTGGGGTGCTGGCCTTCTCCAACAACGTGGCGGTGGTGCCCGATGTCACCCCCGAAGAGGTGAAGCGCATCTTCGAACGTTCCGTCTCCTCCCTGCCCGGGGCCGGGGGGCAGTTCTTGCAGGTGGCCGGGTTGTGGGTGCGCTATGACCTGGACGGCACGGCGCAGAAGATTGCGGAGGACGGCACCGTCACCACGCCGGGCAGCCGGGTGGTCAGTATCCTGCTGGACGACGGCACGCCCATCGTGCAGGACGGCGAGGTGGTTGAGGGTGCGCCAGACCTGACCATCGTGACGAACCACTACACCGCGGGTGGGGGCGACAACTATGTCTGGTTGAAGAACCACCTGGATGACCAGACCATCCTGGTTGACACCGAAGGAATGACCCTGACCTACGAACAGGCGTGGGTCAACTACCTGCTGACCTTCCCCGAAACGGATGGGCCGGAAGGGATGCTGCCGACCATTCTCGATGCCCCGGAGACCTATCCGGCCTACCAGCCGGGCGGCGAGGGACGTATCCGACCTTACAAGCCCGTAGGCATCACCCCGACGGTGCAGTTCGACCGCGAGATGTACACCGTGGAGGAGATGACCGGCACAGCAATGATTACGGTCACATTGAGCGTTACCCCTACCGCCATCGTATCGGTGGATTACCTGACCGCCGATGACACGGCCATGGCCGGCAGCGACTACACGACCGTCAGTGGCACGCTGACCTTTGCGCCGGGCGAGATGAGCCAGTCATTCGAAGTGCCCATCCTGGTCAACGAAGAAGACGACGTGCGCGAGGAAATGGTTCTACTGATGCTGGAGAACCCGGTCAATGCCGTGCCCGGCCCCCGCTCAGAGGCCATGCTGACCATCGTAGACCCCACGGCACCCGACGTGCCCCGAGCAGGCTTCAGCAGCGATATGTTTGAAGTCCGCGAGGAGGAGGGTACCGCAATGATTACCGTCACGCTGAACATGACCTCCACGTACCCCGTGAGCGTGGACTACACCACCAGCGATGGCACGGCCATGGCCGGCAGCGACTATATGACCGCCAGCGGCACGCTCACCTTTGCGCCCGATGAGACGGTGCAGACGTTCGATATCGAGATTTTGTCGGACTTTGGGGACGAACCGGAAGAGACGGTACACCTGATGCTGAGCAACCCGGTCAGCGCAACGCTTGGTTCTTCCGACCGACAGGCCACCCTCACGATTATTGACGCCACACCACCCACCACCCCGACCGTGCAGTTCAGCAGCAGCACCTTCAGCGCGGGCGAGGACGCCGGGACGACCACGGTGATGGTGGAACTGAGCCACGCGTATGACCAGGAAGTCACGGTTGACTACGCCACCAGCGGCGACACGGCCACGGCCGGCAGCGACTACGAGGAGGCCAGTGGCACACTCACCTTTGCGGTGGGCGAAACCAGCCAGACCTTCGACGTGACCATCCTGACCGACGACGAAGCAGAGGCCGATGAGACCGTGCAACTCACGTTGAGCGACCCGTCCAACGCGGACCTGGGAGACCAGGCCGTCGCCGTGCTGACCATCACGGATGTGCCGCCAGTCGTGCCCACGGTGCAGTTCGGCCAGGCGAGCTTCGAGGTGAATGAGAGCGATGGTACCGCAACCATCGCGGTGACGCTCGACCCCGCGGCAGAGGCAGAAGTCACGGTCGAGTACGCCACCAGCGATGGGACGGCCACGGCCGGCAGCGACTACGAGGATGCCAGCGGCACGCTCACCTTTGCGGTGGGCGAAACCAGCCAGACCTTCGACGTGACCATCCTGACCGACGACGAAGAAGAAACGGATGAGACCGTGCAGCTTACGCTGAGCAATCCTTCCACCAGCGCGGCATTGGGAGACCAGGCAACGGCAACCCTGACCATCACAGAGCCAGAACCCCAGGGAGGGTTGGAAGTTTACCTGCCGCTCATTCGCTAACAACCGTATAGCTCCATGCTCCGCCTCATCTCCCCCCTGCAATGGGGGAGGGGTGAGGCAGGAGCAAGAGAAAAGCCTTCCCGGAGGGTCAGGGGTGCGAAGAGCGTTGACCCGCCGGGAGGCTTTTGTTTTCCCTGTATCCCTGCTTCACAGAGCGTGGTACAATAAGCCAGAAGGGGGGCATCCAGCGGGCATGCCCATCTGCCCATGAAAGAACCGTGCAGAGAGCCGTTTATCTTCGGTGAGGGTGTCCGTTTGATTTGGAACGGACCAGAGAACCTGAACCTGAAGCAGACCATGAATGGCTACTGAACCATGAAACACATTTCTGTGATTACGACTGGCGGAACCACCGCCATCAAGCGCAAGCAGGCCGGGAAAGAGGTCTTGCTTTCGCTGCCTGGCACGGATTTCTGGGCGCTGGTGCCGAACGAAGATATCCACCTGTCTTTCGAGGAATTTTCCAACATCCCCGGCAGTCACTTTACCCCCCTCAATGGACTCAAGCTCTCCCAGGTGGTCGAGTCGTCCCTGATGTCCCCTGACGTCTACGGGGTCGTCATCACCCACGGAACCGATACCATCGAAGAGACCGCCTACCTGCTCGACCTCACCACCAGCAGTCCCAAACCCATCGTCGTGACGGGAACGGTGCGCCACGCCAACACCCCCGACCACGAAGGGTTGGCCAACCTGGTCCACGCCATCCGGCTGGCGGCCTCTCCCGAGGCGCGGGACCTGGGGGTGGTGCTGGTGTCGGGGGGAGAAATCCACGCGGCCAGTGAGGTGCAGAAGGTCTACACCCACTCCCTGAATGCGTTTCAGTCGCCGGGCAGCGGCCCCCTGGGGCGGGTCGAGTCCCACCGTATCTGGCTGAGCCACCGGCCCTATCGCCGCCAGTACATCCCGTGTTCGCGGTTGGAAGAGTCCGTCGACCTGATTCGCATTGGGCAGGGTGCAGACGACCGTCTGCTCCGCCACTCCATCCAGGATGGGGTAGCGGGCATTGTCATCGAAGTCTTTGGGAGCGGGCGCGTGCCTCCCTGGTGGCTGCCTGCCATTGGCGAGGCCATCGCGCGGCGTATCGTGGTTGCGGTCACATCGCGCTGTGTCTTCGGGGGGTTGGGCGATGAGCACGGCTATGTCGGAGCCTACCACGATTTGCAGCGCCTGGGAGTGCTGATGGTCCATTACCTGGACGGGTGCAAGACCCGCATCAAGCTCATGGCGGCGCTTGGCGCGGCCCGCAGCACCGAGGAACTGCGCCAGTGGTTTGCCGTGTAGCGTCGTGATTCGGGTCGGGGGAGCGACCGAGCAGGGATAGATTATAGATATAGATGAAGATGGGAAGCTCTGGGGAGCGACGAAAAGCGATGCTCTTGACCATAGATATCGGCAATACCAACATTAAGATGGGGGTCTACCAGGGGCAGAAGCTGGCCCACCACTGGCGGGTCGTGACCGAGCGCTGCAAACTGGCCGATGAGTACGCCGTGATGATCTACAACCTGTTTGCGATGTCGGGTCTGGATATGGCGCAGGTGCGGGGGTGTGCCATATCCTGCGTGGTTCCCCCCCTGAAAAGCCAGTTTCAAGAACTGGCGCAGCGCTACCTGAAGGTTGACCCCGTGGTGGTCGGGCCGGATATCGAGACTGGCCTGCACTACCAGATTGATATGCCCGAGGAACTGGGAGCCGACCGCATTGCCAACAGCCTGGCCGCCTACCGTGGCCACGGCGGGCCGGTGATAGCCGTAGCGTTTGGCACGGCGACCGCCTTCGATGTCATCACCGCGGATGGAACCTATATCGGCGGGGCCATCGCCCCCGGCATCGGCATCAGCGCCGAGGCGCTGTTCCGCTCAGCAGCGCGGCTCTACCAGATAGAGTTGGTTCGTCCTCCCCAGGTCATTGCGAAGAACACCATTCACCACATCCAGTCGGGCTTGATACTGGGCTATACGGGGTTGGTCGAGGGGTTGGTTGCCCGTATGCAGCGCGAACTCTCGCGGCAAGGCCCCTGCGTGGTGGTGGCGACGGGCGGGCTGGCGGAGGTGATTGCTGCTGAGACTGCCGCCATCACGAGCGTGGAACCATACCTGACGCTGGAGGGGCTGCGCTTGCTGTACGAGATGAATCGTCCATCGTCCCTGGAGATACGAGAGGCAAGGGGGCATCTGGCTCCTGACTGAAAGATTTGAGGACTGGGAAGGGAAACAGAGCTGAAGATGGCAGGGGTTTTGCCGACACTGGAGGAAAAAGCTTCCTATGTGGAGCGCATGTTTACGCAGATTGCGACGACCTATGACGCGACCAACCGGGTCATGACCTTTGGTCTGGACCAGGGGTGGCGGCAGCGGATTGTAGAAACCGTTGCGCCCTTTGTGGATGGGCGAGCGCTGGATGTGGGGACGGGCACCGGTGACTTTCTCCCCATGCTGGCCGCCTGGATGCCCGACGGCATTGCGGTGGGGGTGGATTTTTGCCTCCCGATGATGCAGGAGGGGCAGGGCAAGCTCGATGGCGGGAACCAGGACCAGGGCGCTCCCGCCTCCCCCTCGGGGATACGCTCCTTTGTGGGGGGAGATGCGCTGCACCTGCCCTTCCCCGACAACAGCTTCGACGCGATAACGACCGGCTTCACCATCCGCAATGTGACGGATATTGTCGCGGCGTTCCGCGAGATGTGGCGGGTCGCCAGACCGGGGGGGGTGGTCGCCTGTCTGGAGGTGGCCCAACCACGCAACCCCCTCCTGCGATTGGGGCATCAGTGGTATTTCAAGCGGATTGTCCCGCACATCGGGGGGGTGCTGAGTGGCAACCAGCGAGCCTACGTCTACCTGTATGAATCGGCCCGCAACTTTCCCCCACCCGATGTGCTGGCCCGGATGATGCGCGAGGCCGGGTGGGAGCACGTACGCTACCGTTTGTCTGGCCTGGGAGCCGTTGCTATTCATCAAGGAGTGAAACGATGAACGAGCCACCCCCCCGACGACGCGAGTCTATTATGCAGCGCCGGCTGCGCAAGTTTCAGGGCGAAGACGTAGACGATACCCTCGATGATGAGGAGTACGACGAGTATGAACCGTCGCTGCCCTACGCCGGACGCTTCGGCGATGCCTACGGCATGTCGGAAGCGCCCTACGCCTATGGCGGAAGGGGAAGGGGATGCTCGGTGGGGCTTTTCTATGCGCTGCTTGGAGGTCTCGTCGTCTTTGCCGCGGTCGTCCTGTTCCAGTCGGCGTCTGGTGGTATCGGCAGCTTCCTGGCCCAGATAGCCCCGGGTGGCCTCCCGCTGATGGCCTCGCCCACGCCCACCGTGCGGAGTTCGGCGGTGGTGGTGCAGCAGGTGCAGCAAATCAATCGGCTGGAAACCACCTCCTACGCGGTGCAGACGGTGATAGAGGCCGGGGTGCAGGGCAACCCCTTTGAAGACCTGCTGTTTGGCGACCGTATCTTGCTGATTGCCCACGGGATAGTGGTCGCGGGGGTTGATTTGAGCACCCTGAGCGAGGAGGATGTGGTGGTTGCAGATGGGGGCACGACGGTGACACTCCAGGCTCCCCCGGTGCAGGTCTTCAGTGTTTTTCTGGACAACGACAAGACACGTGTCTACGACCGCCAGCAAGGGTGGCTGGCATCGCCCAACAAAGACCTGGAAACGATTGCTCGGCAGCGGGCGGAAACGGGGATTTTGCGGGCCGCCTGCGAGGGAGGCGTGATGCAGCGGGCCACCGACGACGCCCACCGAACCATTGAACAGCTTTTGCAGGTGCTCGACTTCGAGCACGCAGTCGTGGTTCCGTCGCCGGTCCCTCCCTGCCCCGACCCGACCACCATCAATGCCCCCTCTCCCTGACAGGGGCAGGAACATGCGCAGGCGCGAAGCAGGGAGCAGAACAACTATGTTCATTGGCAGAATGCCCAGATTGCTGGTCAGTATCGGCGTGCTGCTGGTGCTGGTTGGCACCAGCGGGAGAACAGCTCCAGGCCGGGCGCAGGACGAACCCCGGTGCTTTACCGAGGTGCCGCACTGTATCTCCGGGCGTCTGCGGCAGTTCTGGGAGCAGGCAGGGGGGTTGGCCGTCTTTGGCTTCCCCACGACCCCTCAGCACGAAGCGTGGATTGAAGGCAGACCCTACCAGGTGCAGTGGTTCCAGCGCAACCGTCTGGAGCTTCACCCGGAGCATGCCCCGCCCTACGACGTGCTGCTCGGTCGTCTGGGAGATGACCGCCTGAACCAGCAGCGGCGAGCGTGGCACACAGCCTTCCCGCGGAGCGAACCGCAGGAGGGGTGTTTCTACGTCGCGGAGACCGGGCACAATATCTGCGGGCGGTTTCTGGCCGCGTGGCAGGCCAACGGACTGGATATGGATGGGCAGGCCGGCACGAGCGTGGCCGAAAGCCTGGCGCTGTATGGCCTTCCTCTGAGCGAAGCTTACCCGGAGATATTGAGCAATGGACGGAGCTACACTGTGCAGTGGTTCGAGCGGGCGCGGTTTGAGCACCACCCCGAGACCCCCCCCCCCTATGATGTGCTGTTTGGCCTGCTGGCGGACGAACTGCAACAGGAGAACGGGCCGCTCACGGCAGACAGCCCGCTGTTCTCGCCGCCGCGGGCCACCGCAGAACAGGTTGCGGCGTATATCATCCATCGGGGGACGACCTATACCCCCTACGACGTTCAGGTCATCGTGGGGCACTACTGGCGCATGGCTCCCGCTGTCGGGATTGACCCGCTGCTGGCGATGGCCCAGGTCATCCACGAGACGGATAATCTGAAAAGCTGGTGGTCGCAGCGCCCGCGCCGCAACCCCGCCGGTCTGGGGGTGACGGGGGCCGAGCAACCAGCCCCGCCCCCGCCTGAAGAGCAGGCTGAATGGGCGTGGGACGGGACCACGCAGGTGTGGAAGAAGGGGTTGAGCTTCGCCTCGTGGGAGGACGGAACCCGGGTACACCTCGGGAGGCTGCTGGCGTATGGACTGCGGCCCGGGGAGGCCAGCGCCGCTCAGCAGCCGTTGATTGACGAGGCGCTGGCGCTCAGGCCACTGCCCGACGACCTGCGGGGGGTTGCCAGGACGCTGCGGGGTCTCAACGGACGATGGGCCTATCCGGGGACGACGTATGGCGAGAACATAGCGCTTCTCGCCAACAAAATCCGCGAGGCCCGGTGACCGGTTAACCGGTCACCGGGGCACGTGGGGATTTTTGAAGGTTTCTTGCCTGAAAAGTATGTTATATTATCTATATGCAAGATACAAGATGCAAGCCTTTGCCTGAGACGCTCTGGTACCTGGGGGAACCTGCTGTGGCAGGGGAACGATGATGGAATGGTGCAAACTGGGGAGCAAACCATGCAGGTTGAGTTATGGAGGAGCTATAGCGAGATAGGCAAAGTATCCCTGAAAGTGAACAGGAGTACTCAGGATGCACACAAAGAAAGGAGCAGAATGCAAAGAACGTGCTTCCCGGAGGCACCAAGAGCGCGAGAGCCAAGCCTGTTGGAGCGCCGATGATGGGCGATGAGAGCAGCCCGGTTGCGCTTACCCACGGTTAAAAAGGCCCCCTGGGGCGGGTGGACGCGAGATGGCTTCCTCCATCGTATCGGACCGGCGAGAGCAACCAGATCGCCGATCCAGGCGACCAGTCCTGAACTGGTCGTCCTCGGCCGTGGCTACGTCGGGACGTAAAGTACGCCTGTGGACTGCGTGTCAGACGTTCGCTTGAGAGCGCCGTGCAGGACGAAGCAGGAATTTCGGAAATGGACAAAGCGTACGTTCGAGTACTTTTGAACAC
>DAOTUF010000616.1:0-8826 GCA_034437495.1 Chloroflexaceae bacterium
ACGGCGAAGGACGTAGCCATCACCACCGATATCTACCGCAACACCATAGAAATCATCCTGCGGGCGACGGCACTGGAGCAGTATCGGGCGCTGCCAGAAGAAGATATCTTCGAGATGGAATACTGGGCACCAGAACAAGCCAAACTGCGCCAGAAGGAGGCCCCGCCCGTGTTCGCAGGCGAGATTGTGCTCGTCACCGGGGCTGCTTCGGGGATTGGTCGGGCGTGTGTGGAAGCCTTCCTGTCCCGGGGGGCCGCCGTGGTCGGGCTGGACCTCAACCCCGCCATCACGCGGATGCTGGAACGGCCTGACTTCCTCGGGCTGGCCTGCGATGTCACCAGCGAAGCCGCGCTTGCCCGGGCGCTCGACGCGACCGTCCAGACCTTCGGCGGGTTGGATATGCTGGTGTTGAATGCGGGTATCTTCCCCGGCGGCTGCCGCATCGAGGCGCTGTCGCTTGCCGAATGGCGCAAGGTCATGACCGTGAACCTGGACGCCAACCTCGTCCTGATGCGCGATGCCTACCCCCTGCTCAAGCTTGCCCCCCGCGGTGGGCGCGTCGCCGTGATTGGCTCGAAGAACGTCCCCGCACCGGGGCCGGGGGCCGCGGCCTATTCTGCGTCCAAGGCCGCCCTGAACCAGTTGGTGCGGGTGGCGGCCCTGGAGTGGGGCCGGGATGGTATCCGTATCAACACGCTCCACCCGGACGCCGTTTTTGATACGGGTCTCTGGACCGAAGAGGTGCTGCGGGCGCGGGCCGAGCACTATGGTCTGACGGTGGATGAGTACAAGCGAAAGAACGTCCTGCGCGTCGAACTGGCCAGCCGCGACGTGGCAAACCTGGCAGCAGAACTCTGCGGCCCGCTGTTCGGGAAGATCACCGGCGCTCAGGTGCCCGTAGATGGGGGAAACGAGCGAGTTATTTGAAACAGGAATCAAGGAGGTTTTAGTATGAACATAAACATTCTGAGCAATCGAGGGGTTTTCCTGCTCATACTGGCGGTGCTTCTCGTCAGTATCAGCGCGTGTGAAGCTGGAGGAAGGGGCGGTCTCCCCACCGGTGGCACCGGCGAAGGGGAGACCACGGAGGTCCGCATCGGGGAAGGTCTGTCCAATCTGGAAAGCTATACGATGAACCTGGATATTACCTTCGACACGGAGGGCGAGCAGGGGAGCATCCACATGACCATGTCGGCCAATACGACCACCAACGATATGGCCGTGTCCTTCAGCGGAGGTGGCCCCGCTTTCGAGGGAATCAGCGGAAGGGAGCTTGAACTTTACCAGGTGGATGGGACGGGCTATCTGCTCACCGACGGAGGCGGGACCCCCCGCTGCATCCGCAGTCCCGCCGGCCAACCGATGCAAGCCGCCCCGAAGATGGGGGATATGGTGGGAGACCTGAAGGGACTGAAACTCATCAGCCGGGGGGAGAGCGTCAACGGCGTGATGACGGACCACTACTCGCTTGAGAATGTGCGCCAGGCCTTCGGGCAGACGGAGATTCAGTCCATCTCCGAGGTGAAACGGGCCGATGTCTGGATTGCCCAGGACGGCGGCTACCCGGTCCGCATCGATATTGAAGCGATCGGCGAAAACCCGTCGGGAACCAGCGGGACCTACACCCTGCGCTATGACCTGACGGATATCAACCAGGTGAGCACCATTGCCCTGCCCGAAGCCTGCGAGAACGCGACCGGTATACCGGAGATGCCCGAACTGCCGTAGGCTAGGCCGCAGCTGCCGGCCCCCTCCCCCCCCCTCACCCCGGCGTGATGGGGGGGGGGTTCAGGGCATAGTCAACGGCGGCCACCGCGTGGATCTCAGTCGTATCGAAGAGGGGCACCAGGCTTTCTTCCGACCGGATAAGCAACCCGATTTCCGTACACCCTAGCACAATCCCCTCGGCTCCCTGCTCCACCAACCGCTCGATGATAGTGGTATAGCGGGCCCGCGAAGATGGGCGTATCTCGCCCATGCACAACTCCTGGTAGATGACACGGTTTATCAGTTCGCGTTCTTCTTCGGACGGAATGAGGACCTTCAGCCCGTACTTCTGGCGCAGCCTCCCCGCATAGAACGCTTCTTCCATGGTTATCCGGGTTCCGAGCAGGCCAACGGTGGTCAATCCCTCGTCCCGCACCTTCTGAGCTGTCGCATCGGCAATATGGAGGAGCGGAACCCCCAGGTGTGCCTGAATATCGTCGGCCAGCTTATGCATCGTATTGGTGCAGAGCAGGACACACCCACACCCCGCAGCCTCAACCCGCCGGGCCGCATCCGTCAGGAGCACCGCTATCTCCGTCCACTTTGCCTGACTCTGGAGCGCCGCTATCTCGGCAAAATCAACCGAATACAGGATGAGGGGAGCCGAGTGCAGCCCTCCCCGTCGCTCCCGTACCATCTCATTGATGAGACGATAGTATTCGAGTGTGGACTCCCAACTCATGCCACCAATGAGGCCAATCGGTCTCATCGCACTCATGGCGCTTTCCTCACCGCGGCCACATCGGGCACCCGTTCATCCAGCACCCGACGCACCGCATCCATCGTGGCCGGGATTTCGACGGGCGGGTTGGCGTGGGTACTGATAACGTCTCGGAGCGTCCCCTCGTGGTATTCCACCTTGAAGCCGGTAAACTTGAGGCCATGGGCCGTCGAGATGATAGTGACACGATCTGTCTTCTGAATGGTTCCCCGGTTGATGAGCTTGATGGCAACCGCCAGCGCCACCCCCGTATGTGGGCAGGTATACAATCCCGTGCGGTCGGCGCGGGCGGCGGCGTCGGCCAGTTCTTGCTCGCTCGCATCCTCGACCAGACCATTGAAGCGCTTGAGCACCTGGACCGCACGGTGAACGCTCACCGGGTCGCCAATCTGGATGGCAGAGGCGGCAGTGTGGCGGGCGACCATCGGCTCGTAGTGTTCAAAGCCCGTCTGGTAGTAGCGATAGAGGGGGTTGGCATTTCTGGCCTGGGCGCAGACGATGCGGGGAAGGCGGTCAATCATCCCCAACTCATGCATCATCAGCAGCCCCTTCCCAAGCGCTGCCGTATTCCCCAGATTGCCCCCGGGAATGATAATCCAGTCGGGCATGGTCCAATCAAACTGCTGCGCAATTTCGAAGCTAACGGTCTTCTGTCCCTCAATCCGCAGCGAATTGAGCGAATTGGCCAGATAGATGGTCTCATCCGCCGTGACCTCGCGCACAATGCGCATGCACCCATCGAAGTCGGTGTCGAGCGCCAGCACCAGCGCCCCGTTCGCAATGGGCTGCACGAGCTGGGCCGTGCTGACCTTGCCCCGCGGCAAAAACACAATGGTGGGTATCCCCGCAGCGGCTCCATAGCAGGCCAGGGCTGCCGACGTATCGCCCGTGCTGGCACAGGCGACCGCACGGATGGGTTTGCCATTGGTGATCATCTGGCGCACGACACTGACGAGCACCGTCATCCCCAGGTCTTTGAAGCTGCCCGTATGAGAATTGCCACACAACTTGATCCAGAAATCTTGAACTCCAAGCTCCTGCCCCAACCGTTCGGCCCAGAACAGGTTGGTCCCACCCTCGAACATGCTCACGATATTCTCATCGTCTACCACCGGGCACACCAGTTCTTTTTTGCCCCAGACGCCGCTCCCATAGGGCCACTCCGTCCGCATCCAGCGGCGCTCAAACAACTGCTTCCACTCGCCGGGGGAGCGCTGGCGCAGGGCGGTCATATCGTGGGCTACATCCAGCAACCCCCCGGAGGTGCTGTAATAGATCACCTCCGTCAGCGGGTACCGTTCGTCAGGATTGTCGAGAGCGGCAAACCAGGCGTTATAATTCATATCCTCACCTTATATTCCAGGTCATGCCAGGGGGCATCTTCATCATTCGTATGAGGGGGATTATACCCTGTCTTCCTGGGACAGATCAAGCCAGCGTCCCGTCCCCGTTGATCTTGCCATTTCCTCCTACATGCGCTATAGTAGAGTCCCGTTGCACATATGATTTGAGCGGGAACGGGTCGGAAAGGGAAAGGGAAAGGGAAAGAGAAGGAATCTACGTTGAGTTTGCTCACCCTGTTCTTGTTTGTGCTCGGGCTAGTCTTCCTCATCGTTGGGGCCGACGTGCTGGTGCGGGGAGCCTCCCACCTCGCGACCTCCATCGGCATCTCCCAACTTGTGGTTGGGCTGACCATCGTGTCGTTCGGAACCAGCGCCCCCGAACTGGCCATCAACATCCAGTCCAGCCTGACCGGTCACGCCGATATTGCCATTGGCAGCGTCGTCGGGAGCAATATCTCAAACATCCTCCTGGTCCTGGGACTTTCGGCCACGCTCGGTCCCCTGGTCGTTTCATCCCAACTGCTGCGCTTCGACGTGCCCTTGCTGATTGGCCTCTCCTTTCTCATCTTCTTTCTGGCTCAGGACGGGGCTATTGGCTGGCTGGACGGTGCCATTCTCTTTATCAGCGTGATCGTCTATACGACCTGGCTCATCCTCCAGGGACGGAAAGGTGCGCAGCCCAAACCAGAGGAGGAGCACCAGGGAGAGCAGGAGCAGCCACCAGCGCCCCGGGTAGGTCCCTTCCGACAGACCTGGCAAATGGACCTCGTTTTCCTGGTGGTAGGCGGCGCGATGCTGACCATCGGGGCCAACTGGCTGGTTGACGGAGCCGTGGCTATGGCCCAGTTGCTCGGCCTCACCAAACTGGTCATCGGGCTAACGATTGTGGCCGTCGGAACCTCGCTGCCCGAACTGGCAACCTCCGCCATGGCCAGCCTGCGCGGGCACCGTGATATTGCCGTGGGCAACGTCATCGGGAGCAATGCGTTCAATATCATGCTGGTGCTCGGGTTGACGGGGTTGATTGCCCCGGGCGGGGTTGCAGTCCCCGAAACAGCCCTGCAAGCCGATATGCCCATTATGATTACGGTGGTGCTCCTGTGCTTCCCGCTGCTGTTCACGGGCAGACTGATTGAACGGTGGGAAGGGATGCTCCTGTTTGGCTACTACCTCTCCTACGTAATCTACCTGCTCCTGCGCGGGTCCAACCACCCCGCCCTGCCGCTCTTTGCCGCCCTGATGTTTGCCGTTATCGTCGCCACCTTTGTGGTGGTGCTGGTCCAGTCTGGCTATGAACTCTCAGTCCGGGTCAGGAAATCCAGTTCCTCACTCCAATAGTATACAGAAAGAACGTCCCATGACCACTGCCTATTTCGACTGTTTTCACGGCGCAGCCGGCGATATGCTGCTTGCCAGCCTGCTTGACGCCGGGCTGAGCCTGGCCGACCTCAAGCGGGTTCTGGCCGCGCTCCCCCTCACCGGCTACACGCTGGAACACCGCCACACCATCAGCCACCACGTGCGGGGGAGCACGGTGCAGGTGCAGGTCCACACCCCACAGCCGGCCCGCTCCTGGGCCGACATCCGCCCCATGCTCGAAACCAGCCCGCTCCCCGAGCGCACCCGCGCCCACGCTCTGAACGCCTTCGAGCACCTCGCCCGCGCCGAGGCCACCGTCCACGGCACCGATATCGAGCACGTCCACTTCCACGAAGTCGGCGGGGTTGACAGTATCGTGGACCTGGTGGGCGTCTGTGCGGGGCTGGACCTCCTGGGCGTCGAGCGGGTCTACGCCTCGCCGCTCCCCCTGGGAAGCGGGTGGGTCGAAACGCAGCACGGCCCCCTCCCCGTCCCCGCTCCGGCCACGCTTTCCCTGCTGGCCGAAGCAGGCGTTCCCACCATCCCCGCGGCCAGCACGGGCGAACTGCTCACCCCCACCGCCGCCGCGCTCCTCACTACCCTGGCACACTTCGAACAGCCTCCCATGCGTATCCACCGTGCGGGCTACGGCTTCGGCCACAAACCATACGACCGGTTGAATGGCCTGCGCGTCTGGCTTGGAGCATCCAGCTTCGACGACCACCATCACCACGACCACCATCACCACGACCACCATCACCACCACGACCACCATGCCCCCTCCCCCGACCTCTCCGCGTGCTCCTCCGCCGAACGCGAATCCGTGGTTGAAATGCGCTGCAACCTGGATGACACCACCGGGGAAATCGCTGCCTACACGATTGAACAACTCCTGACCGCCGGCGCACTCGATGCCTGGGCCGCGCCGCTGGTGATGAAGAAGGGTCGTCCTGCGCTCCAGCTGGCCTGCCTGTCCCGCCCGCAGCACGTCCCCGACCTGGCAGCCCTGATACTGCGCGAAACGTCGACCCTCGGCGTGCGGTGGGACCCCATGGAGCGGTGGGCGGCCCACCGCCGCACGGTGCCGGTGCAGACCCCCTGGGGGCCGGTGCAGCTCAAACAAAAAATCCTCAACGGAACGATAGTCACCAGCGCCCCGGAATATGAAGACTGCGCCGCCCTTGCCCGCACCCACCATGTCCCCCTCTCCCGCGTCTACGCCGCAGCCCTGCACGCAGGGCACAGCGCCCCCGAAGCCGAACCAGAGCCAGCGCCACGACCGCAAGCGTGAATAAGAGAAGAACTGACATGATGACGTTCCCAATTTCCCCCCTCTCACCCAATGGGACCATCCTGGTCGTTGACGACGACCACGAAAACCTGCGCCTCCTGATGGGCATATTGAACGAGCAGAACTACAGCGTGCGGCTCGTTCCGTCCGGAGGGTTGGCCCTGACCTCTGCCCGGACCAGCCCCCCGGACCTCATCCTGCTCGATATCATGCTGCCCGACATCGACGGCTACACCGTGTGCGAATCCTTGAAAGCCGACGAGCACACCTGCCACATCCCCATCATCTTTCTCAGCGCCCTGGATGAGGTTTTCGATAAGGTCAAGGGCTTTTCCATTGGCGGGGTCGACTACATCACCAAGCCTTTCCAGGTGGAAGAGGTGCTGGCCCGCGTCGCCACCCACCTGGCCCTGCGAAGTATGCAGACGCGCCTTCAGGAGCAAAACGACCAGTTGCAGCAAGAAATCATCGAACGCCAGCACGCTCAGGAACAACTCCACCGCGCCTACGATGAACTGGACCTGCGCGTCCAGGAACGTACCGCCGAACTCTTTCAGGCCAACCGCACCCTGCAAGCCGAAATCGAACGGCGCAAACAGGCCGAGCAAGCCATCACCGCTGCCTACACCGACCTCGAAGCCACCAACGAAAACCTGCTCCGCAGCCGCAACCTCCTCCGCGCCATCTTCGACGGCCTGGAAGATGGCTTGCTGCTCCTCGACCGCCACGGCACCGTCCTGGCGCTCAACAAAGCCATGGCCGGGCTGCTCGGCAGCAACCCCGAAGCCCTGGTCAACTTCCCCTGGGACGTGCTCTACCCCTCCATCGCCCCCGACTTCCCCGGCCAGATAGCGACCTCGGCACTGACGCACGGCACCAGCGAGCGCCAGCGCATCCGCTACCGCCACCCCGACGGAACGATACGGGCCCTCGATATCCAGATCATCGTCCTGCACTACCCCGCCCACACCATTGACCAGATTATCTTGCACGTCATCGACGTGACCGAACACCTGCTGCTGCAAGCCCAGGTCATCGAAAACGAACGCTTTGCGGCCAATGGTCGCCTGGCCGCCAGCGTCGCCCACGAAATCAACACCCCCCTGCAATCGCTCGAACTCTCGCTCCAGATTGCCCAGACCGCCTCCGACGCCGACCGTCGCACCTTCCTGAGCGACGCACGGGAAGAACTCCAGCGCGTGGGCCGCATCGTGCGCCAGTTCCTCGACCTCTACCGCCCCGGTTCCACCGCCTACAGCCTCGTAGACCTCAATGCCCTCATCGAACGCATTCTCTTGCTCACCAGCAAGCAACTCAAAGACCGCAAAGTGACCATTGAGCGCCACCTGCAAGAGCGCCTCCCCCCCGTCCGGGGCCACGCCGACGAACTGATCCAGGTCTTGCTCAACCTGACCATCAACGCCATTGACGCCATGCCCGATGGCGGTACCCTCCACGTCTGCACCCGCGCCTCCCCCCATGCTCCTGCGCCGAACCTCACCCTCACCGTCCGCGACACCGGCAGCGGCATCAACGCCGACCTGCTGCCCCGCGTCTTCGAACCCTTCGTCACCACCAAAGCGAACGGGACCGGCCTGGGCCTCTCTATCAGCCGGCAGATTATTCGGCAGCACGGCGGAGACATCACCGTCGAGAGCCTGACCGGTGTGGGCAGCACCTTTACCCTTACGCTGCCCATTGCCAGCGAGCCAGCGGGAGCAGCGGGAGCAGCGGGAGCGGAAGTGGCATGAACCCGACCGCCCCCCCCTTGCACCCCTCCTCCAATTCCGGAGTATAATGGGCAGAGGGGGATTTTAACTGGCTCCCAACTTTTTCACCATCGGGTTCTGGACCGGAAGAGAGAGCCACCACCCGCGTCACTGATATCACAAGCCTTCAAGAACGACGGAGAACTGTCCATGAGCGTCCGTATCCTGGTAGTCGAAGACGACCTCAACACCCGCACCAAACTGGCCTACGTCCTCCAGCAGGCAGGCTACCTGGTCACGCAGGCCCCCGACGGGGAAACCGCCCTCGATATCCTGAAAGCCGAAACCTTCACCGTGGTCCTGACCGATATCGTTATGAGGGATGTTGATGGGGTGGCCGTCCTGCACGCCGCCCGTAGCCGCCCCTCCCGCCCCCAGGTCATCTTGCTGACTGGGCAGGGGTCGCTCGAAACCTGTATGGCCGCCGTCCACGAAGGCGCGTCCGAATACCTGCTCAAGCCCTGCCCCACCGAACAACTCATCACCAGCGTCGAACGGGCCGTCGAGCGCCACGAAGCCGAACGCAAGGTCCGCGAGGCCGCCACCACGCTGCTCGCCACCCTCACCGCCTCCGAC
>DAOTUF010000617.1:0-4922 GCA_034437495.1 Chloroflexaceae bacterium
ACAGATATCCCCCTGGCGGCGCAGCGGCACACAAACCTGCACGCGGGTGCCCGCACCGGGGGTGGTTTCAATCTCCAGGGTGCCGCCGATGTCGGTCACGCGTCCGTGCATACTGGTCAGGCCATAGCCGCTGCCTTCGGGGGCTGTCTGGCCAGCATCAGGGAGCTGAAAGCCGCATCCATCATCAATGATGGAGATGAACAGCATATCGTGGGCGCGGGAGATGGACACCAGCACCCGGGTGGCGTGGGCGTGCTTGCGTACATTGGTGAGCGCCTCCTGGACGATGCGCAGCAGATGAAGTTCCAGCGTGGGCGAGAGCTGCAACCTGGACAGGCCGGGGGCGAGACTCACGCTGGCGTCGATGGCGTGAAGCGTCCGAAACTGCGTGACATAGGTCGAAATAGTGTCACCCAGACCGCCTGACATGGGCATATCGGGCGTGGGAGACTGCATCGTCGTCCCTACCTGCACGCCGAGAATGTACTCACGGATATCGGTGCTGGTCTGCTGCACGCTTGTCACCAGATGATCGAGCAGGGGCAGCGCGGCGGATGGCTCCCCGCGCGTGAGCAACACCCGCATAGCCTGCGCCTGGGTGTTGACATAGCCAAGCACCTGGCCCAGGTTGTCGTGCAGTTCCCGCGCCAACCGTTCACGCTCTTGCAGGATGGTGAGCGCCTGCGCCTGCTCCAGCGCACGCTGTTCGGCCTGCTGCCGTTCCTGTATCTCCTGCTGAAGGTGCTGATTGGTGGTCTCCAGTTCACGGGTGCGCTCGACCACGCGCAGCTCCAGCGTAGTTGTCAGGTCACGCAGTTCGTGCTCTTTCTGCTGGCGCACCGCAATCTCGTGCAGCAGCGAGGCCTGTGAGGAACGAAGCGAGCTTGTCATCCGGTTGAAGGCCCCGGCCAGAAAGCCAATCTCGTCGGCCACGCGCACTGGCACGGTGGTGTGCAAGTCTCCCGACTCAACGCGGCGCACCCCCTCTTGCAAGGCGGTGAGCGGTTGCACCAGGCTGGCCTGGATGAATGCGGGCACGAGCAGCAGGAAGAACGGGATTGCTCCCAGGGTCAGCCAGACCAGTGGCAGGGCCCGGGCATGCAGCATCTGGCGATAGGACGAATAACGGTAGCCGACCTCGACCAGGGTAGCTGCATCGAGCCGGAAGGTATAGCGTATGATATGCTGTGCTGGTGGGTCGAAACGACCACGATAGGATACGACGCCTTCGGGGATGCTGAGGCGTTCGAGTTGCTGGCTCGTGGGGATGCTGGAGAAGTGTTCATGCAGCCAGGGATGCACGCGGGTGATATGCCGCCAGGCAACGGCTGACACTTCGGGTCGGATGATGGTGCGCAGACGCGTGTCTTGCTCGGTCAGCATCCGATTATCCACTGCCGATGTTCGGCGAAAAAGCATCTGGTAAGAGGAAGCGAAAAGCCCTCCGTTCGACGGACGGGCCGCGACATACAGCACCTCAGTGGGCATCAGGTCGGTGACGTTATGGGTGATCAGTTGTTTGATGGTTGCCAATTCGTTTTGCCGTGCCGCGTGGTAGGACTGCTGCGACCATTTCAGCATCAGCGGGGCAAACAGCCCAATCAGCAGCAGCAGCGTAACCAGCGAGATGACCACAAACTTTGAGCGAAGAGGGGTCGTTACGGGGGCATAGTCCAGGTAGACCAGGAAAAAGAGCGCCTTGGCAATAAGAAAGGATGCGGCAAAAGCCCCGACCGGTACCAGGCTGCGCTCTTCGAGCATAGAAGCCACCGGCGACAGCACAGCCACGCTGAGCACCAGCGCCATCATACGGGCGGTACGCGCATCACCGCGGTGCGGCGACCAGATCGCTTGCACCATTCTGTGCCACCACCTGGGGGTGAGCCAGCGGTGACGTGATGAGATGGACTGAGCGTTGGTGTCTGGCGAGAGTTGCACACATTGGCGCAGCCAGACAACGGCAGGCCAGAGGAAGATTGCCGGGTACAGGACATCGAAGAGCCATATGGAGGACAAAAACGGTGCTGCGCCCGTGTCAAGAGGCTCATAGTAAAATCCCTCAAACGCATAGTATATCCTATCGGGATGGGTGATCGCTTCCACGCCCATCAAGGCCACAAAGCCCACCGTCAACGCCAGCGAGAGAACGAGGGACCGGCGGGCCTCGTGGGGATATATTAGACGGGGAAAATAGTAGGCAAACTGTATCGCTATGGTGGCAGTAATCCACGCAAAGGTGATACAGCCTATCCAGTAGACCAGGCCACCGACGGGGGCATAGATGCTGTGGGCCGCCAGAAAGCAAGCAACCAGCAGACACAGGGTGCTCTGCCAGGCGATGAGCAGCCAGGTTGCGCGTGATTTCTGAATCCAGGTGAGCAACGCAGCCAGGATAATCACCTGCATCAGGAACGCAGGCACGAATCCTATGGCGTTGGGGGAGAAGAGCAGGAAGGGCGGTGATTGATCCATATACAGCGTTGCATCATGCAGCAGGGTCGTGAATCTAGCGAATGTCCCGCGCCAGCACCAGCGGGGCCAACAGACCAATCAGCAGCAGGTCTTCGAGCGTCTGGTGCAACTCTTTGCGCCGCAACAAACATTCTGGCTGTGGGGCTACACAGCCTGGAGCGCAACCCCTGGAAGCCCAACCCTTCAGGGGGTGGGAGTAGTCCTTCCCCCACCTGGTGCAGCCAGAGTTGCTCCTGCCATCACCAGAGCTGTGATGAGAAAGACCGGTGGCAGCGTTATGTGCTCTGCCAGGAGACCCGCCACCCAGGGGCTTGCAACCTGCCCGCTCCCAGTCAGCAGCAATGCGGTCCCCAGTCCCACAGAAGGCGCTGCGGGGAACAGGCGCACGCTCCAGACGGCCAGGATACCCGTCATCAGAATGAAGCCGCTTCCAAACAACACCCCGCACCCCAGACCGACCAGCCAGTTGGATGGAAAGATTCCCAGTCCCGCCAGGGCTGCTGTGAGCAGTCCCACGGTGCCCCGCAGCACCAGCGGCAGGCCGTAGTGCTCCAGCAGCAGCCCTGCCTGACCGCCCAGGATGCCCGCCACGCCCACGACCACCCAGAAGGTCGTGCTCATTGCGGGTGATACGCCGCCCGCTGAGACCAGCACATCCACCGCAAACGTCCAGAACACGGCCGAGGTTACACCGGTTATCACCGCGACGATCAACAACCGTACCACCGGCAGGGGCGTAAACCAGCGCCAATGCAGCGGCACCGAGGAAAGGGTCGCTTGCTGAGGCGACGGAGCCGGAAGTTGCCTCCGATACCATCCCACTGACAGAAGGGCCAGTCCGGCAAACATCAGCCAGGCCAGCCGCCAGTTCGCACCAGCCCAGAGTGCTAGCGGCCCGCTGAGCAGCACGCCGAAGCTGGTTCCAGCATTGATCCAGGTCAGAGCCTGTTCACGCCGGTCGCGGGGCAACACTGTTGCTGCCACCCCTGGCATCGGGGGATAGGCCCAGCCAGGGCTTGCCCCGGCCAGCATGAGGCCCAGTCCTAGCAGCCAGGGTCCAGGGGCAACCCCGATGAGCGCCATTCCGCCTGCTGCGCAGCCACCGCCCAACAGCGTTGGCAGGTGGGGTCCAAAGCGTGGCGTGAGCAACCCGCTGCTCACGCTGGTCAGCAAATAGGCCAGAAATGCCAGGCTTGCGATCCCGCCGATGGTCGCTGAACTCAGGCCCAGGTCACGCTCGATGGCCGGGACAAACAGCCCGAAGGAATAGCGGGCCAACCCGAAGGTCACGGCGATGAATGCTGCTCCCGCCAGCACAAAGCCATGATGATGGCTTGTCATGTTCGGGGTCCTTTCGATACAAGAGTTGCTGTCCCACGTGGTATACTCCCTGGTATCCATCGGGGAGGTCTTTCATCAGATATTTTTCCTATGAAGAGGATGATACCCGATAGATGACTTTGACGTAGCCCTGTTCCCTGCCCGGGTTGGCTTGTCCCAGGCTCACCGATGTGCTACAATAGCTCACGGCAAATACAACTCATCGGTTAGCCAAAGAAACCCCCATCCGTGCCTCGCAAGCAAGCGGATGGGCTTTTCTTTCCCGCAATTGTACCACACCTCTGGGGAAACGAGAGGGGATGTCTGCAATGCTCCCCCCCTCACCCCCACACCACCACCACGCTCCTCCCCGCCGGCGTCGTGGTTGGCTCGGTCGTCGTGCGTTCGGCGATGTCGGGCAACCCCTCGCGGCGGTCGAAGATGACGAGCCACCCCGTGTCCAACCCCAATCCTGCCAGGTAGCCGTCAAGCTGCGCTAACCCCGCACGGCGCGGGCAGCGCGAGTAGGGGAGGCCGTGGGGGGCGTGGGAACATGGGAATGGTCGTCTGCCCGGTTCATCGTACCCTGCGCATGCTCATCAGGTTCGGTTGGTGAGAAACTGGCTGCGGTCGAACAGGAGCGCCGACGACTTTCTGGCCACCTGGAGGGGCACCTCGACAAACTGGTAGTAGAGCATACCATCCCAGACCAGCCCGGCCCGTATCTCGTCGGGCCGCACAATGGCCCACTGCGCCATCAGGCCGCCATTCCAGTAGATGAGGAAGAGCACCCCCGCCAACAGCGGCCCGCGCCCGATACGGACCCGCGCATAGTCCAGCAGTACGGCCAACCCCACCACAAAGATGGGCGTGCATTCGATGAGCCGCCGAAACCCGAACGAGCCGGAGAGGTGCCAGGTGGTGCCAAAGCTCCCGTTGATATAGGTCTGGGCCAGGAACCCCAACCCCAGGAGCGCCCCCAGAAACCAGTCACGCCGCAGCAGAAAGAACAACCCGACCAACCCGATGAACAGCACCGGACTCCAGACAAACGCCCCGTGGTGGGGGTGAAAGAGGGTATCGAAGAAGTGGGGACTGATGCCCCCGGAGGCTTTGAGCTTGCCCGCCAC
>DAOTUF010000618.1:0-15884 GCA_034437495.1 Chloroflexaceae bacterium
CGATGGACCTCCGGCTCTGGCAGCAGGGCGGCAGTTTGCAGACCGGCGATGGGGCGCTGGAGATACGCGTTGTCGAGGGGAAGACCTTGACCCGCCATTCCGGGCAGGCATGGAAGGAAGAAACGGGGAATGTGACCGGGATGTTCGCGCCGGGCGGGGACTTCCTCACCTATCTCACCGGCGTGCGGAATATCATGGAGCACGGCTCGGAGCAGCGCACCCTGCCAACGGGCGAAACGCTGCACTATACGCGCTACACCTTCGACCTGAACGGTCCGCTCCTGGCCGAGCATATGCGGGGGTTGTTGGAGGACGAGATGGCCCGACGCGGTGAACTGCCGCCGGGCGTGTCGCTCGACACCCCACGGATGTATAAAGAGATGGTCGGGACAGGCGAGTTATGGGTCGCCCGGGGCGGCTTACCCTTGCGGCAAATCCTCCGGGTGCAGTTCCCAGAGGAAGACCAGCAACGCACCCGAGCCATCATGACCACCACCTTTAGCGATTTTGCTTCTCTCCCCCACGCCGCCACCTGGTTTCAGGTGGCGGATGTGCAACTCAGCGCACTGGGCAACCATATCACCACCCTCGCCGTGACCTACTGGGACACGGTGATGGCGCTCGTGCTGGTGGGGCTGGCAGCGATGATGCTCGTCCGGCTGCGCCGTTCGCGCCGCGCCCGGACGATGGCGGCTCTGGTCATCTGCACCATCCTGATCACGGAGCCGCTGCTCCAGAACTTGAAGATTGCCGACCTGGGCGCAACCTGGAAGGCCGAGGCTGCCGAGCGGCAGGAGCGGCAGGAGCGCCAGGAAGAGCGCGAAGCGCAGCGGGTTCGCCTGCTGGAGCCTTCCATCGACCCGCAGCAACCCCCGCTGCGCACCGCTGCTACTGCCGCACGGATTGATTTCATCGAAGAAGGGCAGGCCACCCCACCCGGCCAGGCCCGCACCAGCAGCATTGACCTGGATGACTGGGATGCTCTGCTGACGAGTGACGATGGCACGGATACCGATGGCGATGGTCTGACCGATGCCCAGGAGGAGTTGCTTGGCACCAGCAGCGATGCCGACTATGGCATGGACACCGATAGTGATGGCCTGAGCGATGCCGCCGAAGTCCTGGGCTTCAGCCATAACGGGCAGACCTGGTATACGGACCCGCTCAACAGCGACACCAACTTCGATGGTATGCTCGACGGGCAGGAAATTGGCGATGATACGGACGGGGACGGGTTGGTCGACTCGTTTACCTATGATGCCGACGGTGACGGGGTGCTGGACGCCTTTGACCGGGACAATGATGGCGACGGGGTACCGGACAGCATCGATGATGCCGCCAACGCCTCCACGGAGAGCACGGCGGGCGAAACCCTCGACCTCACCATCAATGGCCTGGAAACCGGCGTCCCCGCGTTCGTGGAATTCCAGCTGCGCCCGACGAATGCCGATCATCTCTGGTATGTTGACAGCGTGCTGGTCTGGCCCGATGGGGACGATGAGGGCAATTTCACCGATAGCGACGGGCAGACCTTCGAGGACGCCGACCTGCTGACCGACAACGACCGCGCCAGCTATGGGGATATGACCCTGGTGCCCCTGTTGGAAATCATTGCCGATGAAGGTGCGACTCAGCTCCCCTATGGCGACACCGTGACGCTGGAGATGGAAGGGAGCGATGGAACCACCATTGAGGCGGTCCTGACCATGCAAAACGGCGTCTCGCTGACCCCGGAAGACGAGGGCACGGGCTGGACCTACAGCCTGGAGGAGGGGAGCTGCGACGATGGCACCACCAGCACGGTGGGCAGTGTGGACAGCAGCGGCGGCTCGCTCACCAGCACCTCGATGCAGGACTTGCAGCAGCAGGACACCGACGGGGATGGCGAACTGGACCGTGTGGAGTATGCCCTGGTTGCCACTGCCAGCGGCGAGCAGGTGGCCTGTGCCGATGTGCCTACGCTCGTGTTTGAAAACGGCAGCATGATTGACTATGACCTGCTCACCTCCTACAGTGTCTATGTGCGCGATGGCGATGCAGATGGCAGCTACAAGTATATCTATGTTCCGCTGTCCGTCCAGACCGACAGCACCACCAACGAGCAGGTAGCCTTCAGCGGCACCATGTACTACCAACCGCGCACCACCTGGGAATCTCAGCAGGTAAGCATGCTCTGGGCGGTGCAACTCATGAGCGACGATGACCAGTCGCTCGAAACCATCCATACCTACCCGGATGAATGGTACCTGACGGGTCTCACCGTGCGCGAAGACCACGGGGTCGATCTGGCAATCCTCTACGAAGACCCGGCGGAAGACACCGATCTTTTCTATGACGACGTGCTCCTCCCAGTGGCAAATGGCCTGGCGGATGTTTTTGTCTATGACCCCGACATGACGGTCGAAGACATCGCCACGCGCTTTGACCACGATCTCAACAGCGGGGTTGACCCCGACCTGAATTTTGACATCATCGAAGCGGGTCTCAACTTCCTCCAGGTGGAGACGAGCAGCTACGACACGCTCTATGACATGACCATGAACGTGGCGCTGAGTGACGGGGACGATACCCGCAGCGTGACCCAGGCCATCCTGGAAGACACGTTCGGCAGCTATGCCGAGCAGTATGAAGGGGCAGACCAGGAACTCGTTCCCACGCTGCTCTTTGCCCGCAAGGAGACCTATCGCACGGTGGACCTCACCTCGCTGGGCCTCAGCCACAGCGACGGCAGCCAGGATGTGGTGCTCACGACGAACACCAGCAATGGCGTGACCAGTGCCGCGCTGACCTACGATATGGACAACGCAGGTGAAACGGTCCTGGGCACCCTGAATGTCGCACCCTATGCCTACGACTCCAGCAGCGTCCCCACCTGGTCGGCCTATGATATTGAGGCGTATCTTGACCTCCTCGCCGAACGCTACGACGTAGATGAGATTGACCCGACCCTGGTGGACGAACCGAACGACAGCGACACCCGCGAGACCATGCTTTCGCTGCTGGTGATGAACTATGTCGCGCTCTACCAGGGGGTGAGCGACATCACCTCGATAGATGGCGATTCCCTCTATGATACGGACACAATAGATACCGCTATTGAAACGTTGTCCATGGCGCGGGATTATAGCAAGAGTGGGTATTTTGCGATCTACTTCGTGGTCGACATCTTTCAGAACTACTATCTGTCTGGAACTACCCTCGCCGTCAAGGATGCGTTCAATAGTGGCGTCGAAAATACGGTGTGGCTCTATGAAAAGCTGGCCGAACACACCGGGTCAACACAAAATGCCAGCAGGACTATGCTCACCCTGGTCTTTGTGGCTATTGCGCTGATATGGCTGGTCTATTACTTGATTGACACTTTTGGCACCAGCGATTCGGGGAGCGGTTCCTACGAGACGGTGATGACGCTTATTTCGGCGGTCTCCCTGATCGTCCAGGTGTTTACTCTGCTCAAAAAGTTCTACACCGCCTATAAGATCTTTAGCACGATGATTACCAAGGGGTTGACCCTGACCGCGGCCATCTCCAAGCTGGGCCAGGCCAAAAGCATCGCAACCGCTGCGAAAGCGACGTCTGTTCTGATGGTCATTATGGTGGTCGCGTTCGTGGCGGTCTTCTTCGTGCTCGTGATGATGAATGACATCGAGCCTGGGAGTATTGCGTATGACGCCCTCCTTGCCTATACCATCGCCAGTATCATCATTCTTGTGGTTCTCCTGGCTCTCTTTTACATTCCTATTGTCGGCCCGATTATCGTTGCCATTATTACGCTCATAGATCTGATACTGTACCTCTTTGAGGGAGAATCGTTCACCGAAAGGCTCGCCTCCGGCATAGCTAACTTCCTCTATAGCTATGGCCCCATGGTGGAAGTCGGCGACGACGGTATCACCTTTGGGGATGAGGAAGTCGCGCTGGTTGATTCCGAACTCGGGTGGACGGAGGGGAACGCCGTGCAAGTCACGACCAATGTCACCACTTCGATCTACCACACCCAGGGTGCTCCCCTCGCGCTCGATCTGGTCGATTACCACACGTGGGACAATATTCGCAAGGTGACGTTTAACCACGCCCTGTCCGAAGAAGCGGCCACCGACGAAGTGGCTGTGTCCGGCGATAACTATTGGGATTGGAGCACCACGACCAATACGCACGAAACCTACGAATCGCAGTCGGGCGAGGATGTCCCCCTCGGGTATGAGGCGACCAAAACGGATGCCCTGGCTATCTCGTTTGAGACGGAGGCCGAGGTCAACTTCACGCCCACCATCTACAGCCACTATGCCTATGCCCTGCCCACCATCGGCTGCTGGTTGTTTGGCCTGCTCGACTTTATCCAATATGTCGAGTGTGATATTGAATGGACCTCGGGGAATGGCAGCACGCTCTATGCCGATGGTGGCTACGTCTTTGACATCCTGCCCGACACGCTCGACGCCTTCTACAGCCTGGCAGCACGGGACAGCGGGTGGTATCTGGCGTGGGATGAGGAGTTTGACAACCTGGCGGATGCAGACGGCGACGGCCTCATCAGCACGGACTACAACGGCAACGACCCCAACGACCGCAATTGGGACAGCGACGGCGATGGCCTGGCTGATTCGTATGAATTGGACCTGCGCGAAGATGGCACCAGCGTGGACACGGGCCTGCTCGACACCGACGGTGACGGCGTGAGCGATGCCGAGGAAGTAGCCATCGGGAGCAACCCCTCCAACACCGACAGCGACAACGATGGTCTGGACGATGGTGTGGAAATCTACCACCAGGCCGTGACCAATGGAGCCTATGACTCGTACTGGACGGGCGGTTGGATGGTGACAATCGGGGGGACGGGCAACCTCAGCGTGCTGGTGACGTCCGACCCCACAACGGCGGACACCGACGGAGACGGGCTGTCGGACCTGGCCGAGTACGAATTGGCGAGCAAGGGCTACCATCCCAGGGTGGAAAACCCCAACCCGGTGTCGATTGTCAGCACGCTCTATGACCACAGCGGCGCGTCCCTGGATGACGGCGGCTATGTGGCTCCGGGCGACAGCTTGCAGCTTGCCAACGTTGTGCAGAACGACCAGGTGGACAGCTTCCCGAACAACACCTTGCAGATAGACTACGACCCCGATTTGATCGGCTCGACCACGACCCGCAGCCTCGACCTGAGCAGCGGCGAATCCGCCACCTACACCGAGAATTTCAGTGTTCCGGATGGGACGGGCGACGGCAGCTACACGGTCAATGCTACCCTGTGGGCCGAGACGGAGACGGGCGCGAGTACCTGGAGCCTCGACCCGAACACGAGCAGTGACCTCAGCCTGGGCAGCAACACCGCCCGGGGCGCGGCGGTAGCAGGCCAGACCGACCCCCTCCAGTTCCTCGTGGGGGGGCTGACGAGTTCGTCCAGCAGCATCGGCGGTACGGGCGATGTCTACGCCATCCCCTATGTCAACGGCATCGGCTCCGCCCGGGCCGTGGAGGATGACAGCGGGGATGAGGAATACCTCCGCACCTCCGACAGCGTCTCAACCGTTTGCAACGACAGCGGCACCTGTATGGTCGCCTGGTCGGATGCGGACTATTGCAGCACGCTGACCGTCAACTCGCTGACCATTGACGACGCTGCGGACGTCCACGGTGGGATGGAACTGGCCATCCACTACCGTACGACCGAACAGGATGACGTTGATGCAGACAACTACACGTACTTCTGGTTTGACAAGGACCTGGACGAGGGTACCCATACAGAGTGTTACTGGGGATGGTATTGCGATCTCCCCCGCTCGAAGAGCTTCTGTGGCTCGCTCGCCCTCCTGGTGACGGAGGTGGACGGAGATTGTGGTGATGGCGAGAGTGACTGCACGGAAACCGACGACGATCCCTCCTTCAATACCTCAAGCGGTCGTTCAACTATCGCTGACCTGGATACGGAGTTTGATGCGATTAGCACCCGCTCTGGCAACTACGACTTCACAATAGGCTCTGATGATGAGATCTGGATGAGCATCACTGTTCCCGAAGAGCACAGCTATGCGCCGGCGGCGGCACTGGTCTCCAGCGACGGAACAACCACCCGGTCGCGCTTCACGCTCAGTTCGTCCACTTCGGAGGATGACTACGACTACAACCCGGTGGTCGCCAGCGACGGGAGCAACTTCCTGGTCGTCTGGGAGCGCGTCACGTACAGTGTTTTGTCTATCAAGAGCGACCTGATCGGGCGGCACTTCGATGCCAGCGGGACGGCCCTTTCCGATGAGTTTGTCCTTGATACCTGGACAACTCTGGCTATCGGTGCTCCCGCTTCGCTCGATAATCCCGCCAACCCGCCGGATAGCTTGCTCCAGCCCTACCGCGCCACCACCTACGAGGTGGAGTGGGTGGGCGACCGCTATCTGATTGGCTATGTTCCCGACGATTCCTACGGGTCCGATGTCGAGTTCAGCACGGTGAGCAGCGGTGGCACCAGCCTCTCCAGCCTCAGCACATCCTCCGTCGGCAACAGCTATCGCGTCCTGAACCTGGATATGGCCTATAACCCCGACGACGACCAGGTGGCGCTCATTACGTGGCAGGACATCAGCAACAACAGCATGGACTATGCCCACTATCAAATTGGCAGCATCAACAACGGGAGTATCTCCTGGCCAAACGGCCAGCGAGTGGACGGCAGTTCCGCCGTGCAACACCCGCGGATAAGCTACGATCCTGTCAATAAGGGCTGGCTGTACCTCCAGCAGGATGAGGGCTACCGCTCCTACGCCGCCTACTCCTCGGATTTCAGTTCGCTCCGCGCCTCCGATACCTCCTACGGGTCGGGATGGACGGGCACCTACGACGGACTGGCCTGCCCGCTGCCCGAAGCGGCCCCGCTGGTGCAGTTCTCGCTGGATGAGGCCGCCGAGAGCACCAGCTTTGCCAGCGATTATGGCAGCATTACCGCGACCTGTTCGGGCAGCGCATGCCCGAGCAGCGGCGTGAATGGCTCCCGCAGCATGGGCGGGTCGGACGTGGCGGAAACGTGGGTGAGCTTCGACGGCAATGACGACTATCTGACGATGGACACGGGTGGGGTGAGCCTGGCCGATGGCTTCACCCTGGCGGCCTGGGTCTACCCGACCAGCATCAGCACCGAGGGGTATGTGAATATCATGGGCTACCAGGAGTCCAGTCTCGCTACCCGCTCCCCGGGCATGTGGATCTACAATGGCACGCGACTGAACGGCGGCTTTGGCGACGGCACCAACTGGAACAGTATGAACACGAATGACGACGTGCTGACGCTCAATGATTGGAACCACGTGGCGATGACCTTCGATGGTACCAACCTGGCGCTCTATGTCAACGGAAGTGTAGTGAAGAGTGTGACCTGGTTTGACGGACGCACTCCCCTGGACCTGGACACCTTCAACATCGGCAAGGTGGATAGCTATTTCACGGGGGGCATCGATGACGTGCGTATCTACCTGACGGCCCTGTCCGAAACGTCGATAGCGCAGATCGCATCCAACAGCCACACCCCCATCTGTCTGGCGGCACACGCAGACACCACCAGCGCCGCGGCCAACTATGTGAAGCTGACCATTGAAGAGGAGGTTCCAACTGCCGCGTCGATCAGCAACAGCAACGATGTCACGGTACTCGTGGATGCGACGGCCCCCACGGTCAGCATCACCTCCCTTGACGATGGCGAGTTGCTTGCCATTGACCCGGACAGCAGCTACACCGTGGGCGGTACCGCCCACGATGGGAGCGGCTCCGGGGTCGCCACCGTGCAGGCGCAGCTCAATGGGGGATCCTGGGTTGAGGTCACGGGAGCGGAGTCCTGGGCGGTCGATTTGCAGAGCCTCGGGACCCTCACCGAAGGCTCAAACACCCTGACGGTCAGGGCGTACGACGTGGCCGGACACCAGGGGACTGCAACCAGTGTCAGCTTCATCATCGACGTGACGGCTCCAACCGCTACCCTCGATGCTCTGGCAGACCCCTACCGCCCTGCCCGTTCCAACGACGGCGACAGCACCGGCTGGGTGCTCCCGCTGACGGGGACGGTCGATGACGCCAACGGCGTGAGCAGCCTGACGGTCACGGTGGATGGGGAGGATGTCAACCAGGCCAACCAGACCCAGGCAGCCAGCATCTCCGGGTCGTCCTGGAGCATAGGCTATCATCTGGATGCCATCGAACCAACCGGTACCTACACTATCCTCGCTGAGGCAGAAGACAACGCGGGCAACGAAGTCTCCATCGACCTGGGGAGCATCAACCTGGATGCCACGGCCCCGATTGCCGAGGTGACGTCCGCTGGCTCTGAGGATGGCATCGCCACCATCATCACAGAAAGCACCACGATGAGCGGGCGTATCACCGATACGGGTGAACTGGCCGCCGGGGTGCAAGGACTGGAGTGGTCGTTGGTGCAGGCCGAGATTGTGGATAAACTCGATACGATAGCCCCCAACCGCCTGCTGGACTTGCCGATGGACGAGACCGACAGCACCTCTATGCTCCCGTCGAAGGATGTGTCGGGCAGGGGCAACCACGCCTTCTGTGATGACGCAGCCGGTGCCTGCCCTACCCTGGAGCCTGATGCACGGGTGGGCACGGCGGCTCTTGCCTTTGACGGCAGCAATGACTACCTGATGGCAGATATGGATGAGGTGAGCCTGGCGGATGGCTTCACCCTGGCCGCCTGGATTTACCCGACCGATGCCGATTCTTCCGGCTATGCGGGCATTATGGGCTATAACACCTCGAGCCTTGCCACGCGAATGCCGGGCATGTGGGTGTACCAGAGCACCCGCTTGAATGGCGGCTTTGGCGATGGCACCCAGTGGAATAGCTGGACGACCGATGGGGACGTGCTGACGGTCAATGACTGGAACCATGTGGCGATGACCTTCGATGGCGTCCTCATGCTGCTCTACGTCAATGGTCAGGAGGTTGCGAGAACCACCGCCTTCGAGGGCCGCACGCCGCTGGATCTGACCGCCTTCACCATTGGCAAAGTAGACACCCACTTTGCGGGCAGCATCGATGAGGTGCTCATCTACCAGCAAGCCTTGCCCGCCGATGCCATCAACGCGCTGGTAATCGATGCCGACCGGGAGTGGCAGCCCGCGACGCTGGCCCAGTCGGGTGCGGGCGTGACCAGCACCAGTTGGGACCTGACCATTCCAGCCGAACTGGAAGGCTTCTATCAACTGGACCTGCGCGGCACGGATGTCCTGGGCAACCACAACACCAGTCAGGGCACGTGGAATGCCTGGCGCGGCGAGATAGACACCCGTGCGCCACGGACCAGCTTCAGTGTGGTCGTCAGTGACACGGTGAACAGCTACACCTGCAAAGTGACCGATTTCAATCTCGATCTCGATAGTGTGGTGTGTGGCGATGCAGAAGCTACGCAGTACTATGAGCAGACGCTTGACTACTATACCAGCGATTGGTGGGAGAGCCTGGAAACCCACCCGGAACGGCTTATTGGTACCACGTGGACTGGGGAAACGGCGGCAGCCATTCGCAGCATCGAAGCGTGCGATATCTATGGACACTGCACCACGGAGGAGATGTACGATCCTCTGCTGCTGCACGTGCCCGCCGACACGTCCCCCGACGCCGATGGCACCGTCACCGATGCGTCGGCGTATGCCCGCAGCGTCACCTGCGATATTGACGCGGACGCCTGCCCGACCGCCACGAGCGATGGTCAGGTAGATGGTGCCTTCACCTTCGACGGCAGCAATGACTACCTGACCGTGGATATAGGTGGGGTGAGCCTGGCCAATGGCTTCACCCTGGCCGCCTGGATCTACCCGACCGATATCAGCACCGAGGGGTATGTGAATATCATGGGCTACCACGAGTCCAGTCTCGCTACCCGCTCCCCAGGTATGTGGATCTACAATGGCACGCGACTGAACGGCGGCTTTGGCGACGGCACCAACTGGAACAGTATGAACACGAATGACGACGTGCTGACGCTCAATGATTGGAACCACGTGGCGATGACCTTCGATGGCACCAACCTGGCGCTCTATGTCAACGGAGATGTGGTGAAGAGTGTCACCTGGTTTGACGGACGCACCCCCCTGGACCTGGACACCTTCAACATCGGCAAGGTGGATAGCTATTTCACGGGGAACATCGATGACGTGCGCGTCTCCAGCGAGGCGCTGTCAGAGAGCGAGATAGCGGACCTGGCAAACGGGACAGCGGCCAGCCTTAGCCTTGCGACCCTGACCCCGCAGCGCAGCGGCGAAGCCACGCCCGGTCAGGTATCCCCGCCACGGGACGTCGACCCGACCAGACCCGCTATCGTGGCCCCACGCACCGGCGAACTGGTGACGACCATCCCCATCTCGGTGCTTGTAGCCGTGGGGTCTCCATCTTCGGGGGGCATTGCCGAATTGTCGCTTACTGCCAATGGCCAGTCGGTGGCCACCGTGAAACCGGTGGATACCCCCTACCATCCCGTGACCAGCACGCTCGAATCGTTCACCTGGAATCCGCCTGCCGATGGTCCCTACCATCTCCGTGTGACCCAGCGTGAGGTGGACGGAGCCGTACGGTCCAGTGCGCCTGTCACCGTAGCGGTGGACACGCAGGACCCCACTGCGACCATCGAGACGGAGATGCTGACGGGCTACCAGCAGCTTCCTCCCCCGGGACCATTCACCGTCCAGGGCACCGCCAGCGATGCCCTGGGTATCCGTTCAGTCCAGGTCCGGGTCAATGGAAGCCCCTGGATGCCTGCCCGTCTGGAAGGCCAGCACTGGGCAGCGCCGGTGCTGGTAGCGCTCCATCCGATTTCGGCCATCGACCCGCAGACGGGCCAGAGCCGAATCATCAACCTGGACCACCAGCCGGTGACGACCACGGTGCGCGTCACCGACCGGGCGGGGCACACCGCGGAGGTGGAGAAGGTGATCCGGGTGGACTATGCGCCGCCTGCCGGGGTCCCGATGACCCTCAGCTACCCCGACGAGCAAGGGCAGCCGGTGCCTGTTCGGGCGGGTGATACCATTCGCACCGCCCCGGTGGACCTGACGATTGCCTGGGAGGAAGCCAGTGACGCGAGTGGTATCGGCTCCTACCTCGCGGGTTGGACTGCCCACGAGGAGGTGGAACTATCGGCGCTCACCCCCTATCCTCCCGATGCGGTCCGCCAGCATCAGCAGACGGTTGGCGAAGCGCAGGTGCGCTATGCCCACCTGGTCATCACCGACCGCTCTGGCAACCGGACCGTCCAGACTATTGGCCCGGTCTATGTGGACTCCCCGCTCACCCCGGATTTGATCACCGAGGGAGCGGCGACGGACACGGAAGACGCGCTGAATCTGGCCCAGGCTGGTGAGCCACCCCGTCCACGCCCGATTGAGCGCTATGACGGGTGGCAAGGGAGCGGCTGTTCGAACATCGGTATCAGCAAGGACATCGCCAGACAAGCGCGGGTCGGCAGCAGTCTCAATCAGGTGCAGCACTTCTACACGACCTGGGATACGACCGGGCTGCGCCTGACCTGGGAAGGGGCCAACTGGCAGCAGGATGGCGACCTGTCAATCTACCTGAATACTCGGAGCGGTGGCTCAACGCAGGCATTGCAGCCCGGGCACACCCTCCCCGCGACCCCGACACCGCACACCGGGAGCGTGGTCTACCTGCCGCTGGTTGCAAACTCTGGCGATGGGGGGACCTCCCCAACCATAGGATGGCAGGCAGCCAGTGTAACCCTCCCCTTCGAGGCGGACTACCTGGTGCAGCTTGAGGACGTTGAGCAGGTGCAGCTCCGCGCCTGGAACCCCATCAGCCAGACGTGGGGGGTGGACCAGGAGCTTCCCGAGGACTATGCCTGGTATGAGGTGGAGGGACGACGGACCCATCTCTACCTCCCCTTTGCCGCCCTGGGTATCAGCGACCCGGCCTCTCAAGAATTGGACCTGATTGCTCTGGCGAGCGAAGAGGAGCAGCTGTACCTCTGGGCAACGATGCCCGACCGCAACCCGCTCAACAGCCCGCGGGTCACACCGCCGCTGGTGCCCCGTCACCTGTTGCAGCGCGACCTGGAGTTGCTCAACGCCTACCACTGGAACACCCTGGGCGACGAGGTGTGCCCCAACAGCAGTCAGATTACCTCAACCAATGTTGAGCTTATGGTTGCCTCCAACCCGCCAACTTTGATTTACAGTCTGCTCGGGGATAGTCTCTTTGGTATGGAGCGGTCGTCGGACACCGGGGCTGCCTCAACCAGCGATCTGGCCTTCCTGGGCGAATATCCGTCGCTGCCGTTGGGTCAGGTCGTCGACTACACCATCCGCTACGTCAATACCGGCCCCACGATGGAGGAAGGGGTTGGCTTGCGTATCATGTCGTTTGGTTCGCTGCGCCTGCTCGATGGTGAAGCGAACCCCGATGGGAACGGATATATCCAGGACATCACTCTGGGCCACCTGGCACCGGGCGAGCAGGGCGAGGTGAGCTTCCAGGTCATGCTGGACCCGGCGCTGGACCAGGGCTTCCCGCGGGTCGGGTTGGAAATCGCGCTGGATAATGAGTATTCACGGCGGGCAGGCAACCACTTCCTGGAGTGGTACTGGTCGGATATCGGTGTAGATCATTCCCCGCCGACGGCCCTGCACATCACGGGCCCGCAGCCAGCCGTTGCCCGACCGGGTGAGATCATGGTCAGCGGCACCATCCAGGAGGAGACGGGTGTTCAGGGTTTGACCCTGGAACAGCGCCCGTCCGGTGGGTCCGTCAGCACCCACGAGTGCCCCACCACCGCCATACGTGGTGGAGGGTGGCACTGTCCGCTCACGCTCGCCGAACATGCCGACGGCACCTCGATTGGACTGCGGGTGCAGGCCACCGATAGCCACGGGCAGACGAGCACCTGGAGCGACTGGTACACGGTGACGGTGGACCTGACTCCGCCCAGGGTCGAGGCTCAGTCCCGCAGCACGGGCATCGTCCTGGTGGGGCCAGACACGCCGCCCGCCGAGGTGCTGGTGCTGGATGAGCGGGCCGTCGCAGGAGCGGAGGTCTGTTGGCAAACGACCGATGCGGCAGAGCCAGTCTGTGCGGTGGTACCAGGGCGTCCGGCTGGTCCCATTGCTCGCACCCGTACCATCACCCGCGTGGTGGAGGAGCCAGTCCAGGTGCCGGTCACCGGGGGCGAGAACGAGGGGAGCGGAGGGTTCGAGACGGTGATGCAGCCCACGTTGAAGTACGAGGAGATGACGGAGACCTTCACCGCGGCTCTGGTGGCGGTGCCGACGGGGAGTGGGGGCACCCACGATGGCGAGGAGCAGTCAGTAACGGTCACTGGTCTGGACGGTGCGGGCAACCGCTCGACCGAGGCGCTGAACGTGACCTATCGCCTCGACCATGTGGCTCCCACGCTTGAGGTGACGACGCACCTGGAGCAGGTTTCGCTTGCGGCGTATCAGGCAATCACCGACTCTCTGACGTCGGGTGTGCCGCCTATCCTGGCGGGAACCGTGCAGGATGGGAGCCGGGTTGGGGTGGTGCTGGCCCACATCCAGCAACCTGACGGCACGCGACGGACGGCCCGGGCCGACACCGACCCGGAGGCGGGGACCTGGCAGCTTATCCCGCGGCTCACGCAGGCCGGTACCTATCGTATCCGGCTGGAGGCGCGAGACGCTGCGGGGAACGTGCAACGAACGACCTCCTATGCCGTGGAAGTGATGGAATAGCGGTACGGGGTTGCTCTCAACGAAGAAACCTCCCGCGCCCACCCGGATGGTCTCCGGGGTCGGCGTTGCGGGAGGTTTGCGTCTCTCTCTTCCTCACGGTCAGGCGAAAGAAGAAGGGCTACTTCCGCGCCTGCTCATAGATTTCATTCACCTTCGCCCAGTCTATAACGTTCCACCAGGCTTCGATGTAATCGGACCGCCGGTTCTGATACTTCAGGTAGTACGCATGCTCCCACACATCCAGCCCCATGAGCGGGGTCAATCCCTGGGAGATGGGGCTGTCCTGGTTGGGCGTGCTCATAATGGAGAGCCGACCGTCCGGGCCGAGCACCAGCCACGCCCACCCGCTGCCAAAGCGACCTGACGCGGCCTGGGTGAACTTCGTCTTGAAGGCATCGAAGCCCTCGAAGGTGCTGGAAATCTCACCCGACAAAACCCCGACGGCTTCTCCCCCCCCATCGGGACTCATAATCTCCCAGAACAGGGAATGATTGGCATGCCCCCCCCCATTATTTCGAACAGCAGTCTGGATGGCCTCCGGAACGCTGTTGAGCGAGGCCAGGATATCCTCGATGCTCCTTGACGCCCAGTCGGGGTGTCCTTCCAGGGCGGTGTTCAGCTTGGTTACATACCCCTGGTGATGTTTGGTGTGGTGAATCGTCATGGTTTCTTTGTCGATGTGGGGTTCCAATGCGTCGTATGCGTATGGCAATGTGGGCAATTCAAATGGCATGCTTATCCTCCTTCATCTTGCTTTCAAATGGTCCTGGTTTCCCCGGTTGCCGGGGAGGAACCAGCCCGACAAAACGCGAGCCAACCCGGGAAGGGAAGCGCGTTTCTGCCCGCCATCGGTTCAGGTACCCGCTCCTCCCAGATAGGGTTATTGTACCTGAAATATGGCATCTTTGCGTGAGCCTGCTTTTTTGATGGGACCGTATTATCAGGGAAAGCACTGCTCACACCCCACCCGGTAGCAAGAAGTGTGCCAGACCAGGGAAGGAGGGAACGGGCCCGTCAGACAGGAACAGGGGACGCGCAAGCGCAAGCAAAGATAGCTGCGTCGTGTCCTGGATATCAGGGGATATCAGGGGATATCAGGGGATATCAGGATAGCGCTTCTGCTTCCTGTTCGGTTCGACCGTTTTCCCCAGGAATGGAGAAGGTGCAACACAGGTCGCCTTTGGCAATATTCGAATGGCGCTTGATGGGTACTCCAAGCAATTCCTGGTACAATTCGGCATCCTGAAGGCAGAACTGGGGGTAGTGGCGGGCCACGCAATCGATGGGACAGTTGTGTCCTTTCAAGATGAAGGAGCCATCTTCGCGCTGTTCGTATTCGCACATATGCCCCTGTTCGGCCAGGATCGTCGCGAGTTCGGCGACCTGTTCTTGCCGGGGTTTGCCCACTATTCGAGGGGCGAAGGCGTGGGCAAGCTTCTGGCGTCGGGCTGCAAGCACCTGGTTGATGGCGTCTTTGCCATATTGCTCCGCCACCACTGCGAGCACTTCCACGGTCAACTGGTCGTAGCTTTTGGGGAAGTATTGTTCCGCTTCGGGGGTGAGGGTGTAGAGGTGGCTCGGGCGGCCCACGCTGCGGCGCAGACCAGCAACTTCCACCAGACCATCGCGCTCCAGGAGGGCCAGGTGTTGCCGGATCCCGACGGCCCCGATATCGAGGGCCTGACTCAGTTCAATCGCAGTCATTTGACCCCGGCGACGGAGGAACTGGAGAATGTTCTGACGGGTTGCTCCCTGCTCCTTACGCTCAATTTTCATGGGTTCGGTCGAATGGTCCGATGCTCCGGTATGATTGTCCATCGTCAAAAAAACGCCGTTGGGTATTTATAATAGACACCACTTTATTAAGTATAACATATTTCTTTTGTTAGTCAAGCAAAAAACGTTAAAACATTAAAAGCTGGCTAAGACGGCGCGGTGCTCTCCTTTGCATCCGTGCCGCCTTTGGGGTATGATAGACGCTGGATAGTTGCTTTGAATAATCAGGATGGAAACCCGTCAACGACCACCCGCTGAAGCGGGTGGCTTGTGAAGCGCAAGCCGACGTTGACCAGTTCGCCCGCAAGGGCAGCCGATAGGGAGGTCACGAGACCCTGGGGTGCGTTGCCAGCTCCCGGCCCGCTCGCTGGTCGTTAAACAGGCAGACGGTCTCTG
>DAOTUF010000619.1:0-2600 GCA_034437495.1 Chloroflexaceae bacterium
CGCCCACCCGCCCATTGCGGGGTTGGAGGAGGCCGGCTTTCTCACCAGCGAAACGGTCTTCTCCCTCACCGAGCGCCCCGACCGGCTCGCGGTCATTGGCGGGGGACCCATCGGGTGTGAGCTGGCGCAGGCCTTCCGACGCCTGGGTAGTCAGGTTATCCTGTTCCACAACTCTGGCCATCTCCTGGACCGCGAAGACCGCGATGCTGCCGATATCGTACAGCAAGCCTTTCTGAGCGAGGATATTCGCCTGTTTCTGAATGCCAGGGTGACGCGGGTGTCCCACCAGAACGGGAAGAAACTCCTGGTCTATGAGCAGCCGGGCGGCGGTGGCGAAATCGAGGTAGATGACATTCTGGTGGGGACGGGCCGGCTCCCCAACGTCGAGCGCCTGAACCTGGAGGCCGCGGGGGTGCGGTACGATGCACGTGGGGGGGTGGAGGTGAATAACTATTTGCAGACATCCAACCAGAACATCTACGCAGCGGGCGATGTCTGTATGGCCTACAAGTTTACCCACGCTGCCGACGCTGCTGCTCGTATGGCGCTGCAAAACGCGCTCTTCCGCGGCCACGGGAAGCAGAGTACCCTGACCATTCCGTGGTGTACCTTCACCGACCCGGAGGTCGCGCATGTGGGGATGTATGAGCACGAAGCCCGTCAGGAGGGCACAGAGGTCACGACCTTCAAGATTGACCTGGGAGAGATTGACCGGGCCGTGGTGGATAGCACCGATGCCGGGTTTGTGAAAATCCACGTCAAGAAGGGGAGCGACCGCATTCTGGGCGCTACGATAGTGGCCCGCAACGCCGGGGAGATGATCAACGAACTGACGCTCGCCATGGTCGCCCGTATCGGGATGAAAAAGCTCAACAAGGTCATCCACCCCTACCCCGTTCAGGCCGAGGCTATCCGCCGCCTGACCGACGAGTACCAATTGACCCGCCTGACACCGCTTCCCAAAGCCCTGCTCCGGCTGTGGCTGAAGCTAACCCGCTAGAAGGGAGAGGGGGGAAGCTGGTCAGCACATTGGGGGGTTGTGGTACAATGCGTTCAGTACCATAACGATGCATAATGCATGGTGCATGATGGTGCATGACGGATATGGCCGGGGAAATGAGGGAGGAGGTGATATGGCTCTTGCCCTGACGACCGAACAAATTCTTGCGCTGGCCCCGGATGCTGCTTCGGCAAAGAACGGGCAAAAACTGGCCGTCGAGCGTTCGTGGGTGTCGCGGGGGAGCAGCGAACACGCCCTCTGGGGGGAGTGCCAGGGCAGTGGCAAACATCCCTACCAGGTGCAGATTGACCTGTCAGAAGGCAACATGGCCTATCGCTGCTCGTGCCCCAGTCGCAAGCAGCCGTGCAAACATGTGCTTGGCCTGATGCTGCTCCGAGCCAGTCAGCCGGGCCTGTTTGCGACGGAGGTCGATATGCCGGCCTGGGCGTCGGACTGGCTCGAACGGCGCAAACAGAGCGCCCGCAAGCGAGAGGCGAAGCAGCAAGCCCCCTCTTCTGCCGTGGCCGACCCGGAGACGCAGGCAAAGCGGGCCGCAGCGCGAGAAGCCCGTATCGCGGCCGGGTTCGAGGAATTGGAACGCTGGCTCTCGGACCTGGTGCGGCAGGGGTTGGCCCAGGTGCAGAGCCGCGGGAATGTCTGGGAGCAGCAGGCTGCCCGGATGGTTGATGCACAGGCTCCCGGCGTGGCCCGCCTGCTGCGCAACCTGAACGGTATCGAGGGGTCGGGCGAGGGGTGGCAGGGGCGGCTGTTGGAGCACCTGGGCAAGCTCCACCTGCTGATAGAGGGCTACAAACGGCTCGACCAGTTGCCGACCGAAACCCGCGACACCATCCGCTCAACGCTTGGCATTGCGCTCAAGGAGGAGGAGGTATTGACCCGGCCGGGCCTGCACGACCGCTGGTTGGTGCTTGGGTCTTCGGTGGAGGCAGAAGACAACTTGCGCACGCGGCGGACCTGGCTGTGGGGGCAGGAACACCACCGTCCGGCGCTGGTGTTGCACTTCGCCTTTGGTACGCAGCCCCTTCCGGATGGCCTGGTTGCGGGTACGCTGCTCGATGCCGAGGTGGTGTTCTACCCCGGTGCGGCCCCCCTGCGGGCGCTGGTCAAGCCTTCGACCACCCCGCCAGCGCCCATGGAACCTACCACGGGGTTCGGCTACCCCGACATCGCCACGGCGACCGGGGCGTATGCGGCAGCCCTGGCCCGCAACCCCTGGATGGAGCGCTTCCCGATGGCATTGCAGGAAGTGACACTGGTGTGCTATAATAGTAATGGAGGATGGGGGGTCCGGGACCGCGAACAGCGGACCTTGACCTTCGCCCCCCACTTTGCGCAATCCTGGCACATCCTTGCGCTGAGCAGGGGGCACCCGCTGGCGCTGGCAGGGGAGTGGGACGGGCAGTATCTCACCCCCATAAGTGTGTGGACCGAAGGACGGCTGACCCCCCTGATGTGAGGTGAAAGGAACCAACTATGACTTTGACCTTGACCCTGACCCATCGAACATGTTCCATAATAATCTTGATGACCCTTGTAGTGGGGAGCCTGGTCGCGTGTATCCCACCCGATCAGGTAGTCA
>DAOTUF010000620.1:0-8975 GCA_034437495.1 Chloroflexaceae bacterium
TGCGTGGGCGGGCGGAGCGTGTGCGCCGAAACGGGCGAGCGCGCTAAAAAAACGGCTTTTACCCATCAGGATGGGTAATTCAGGGAAAACAAAAAACACCCCCTTGACAAATTGTCTTGAGGATGCTTCACAGAGGTTCCAGGTCCAGAGGCGTCACGCGGGAGAGAAATGGTTCGATTTCTGCTTCAATGGCCTGGGCAAGCTGCTCCACGGGAAGGTGAGCGTCCATCTTGCGCCAGCGGTCCGGGTCCTGGAGCATCAGTTCGCGGAAGCCGGTGGCGACCCGCCGATGATAGGCCAGGTCGCGGGCGTCCAGCCGGTTCCACTCCGGCGGGGGGATGAGGGGAGCACCCGTGTCTCCCCTCTGGCCTCCCCCCGGTCCCTCTGCCCGGGCTTTCCGGCTTTCGTACGCCTGCTTGCTCAGGGCCTTGCGCTCCAGACCCTCTTCGGCCTCCAGGTCCAGGTAGATGGTCAGGTCGGGGAGCAACCCGCCCGTGGCAATGCGGGTCATGGCATAGAGTTCCTCCAGGTCCCGTTTCAACCCGTAGCCCTGGTAGGCATAGGTCGAGTCTGCATAGCGGTCGCACAACACAATCCCGCCCGTTTCCAGGTAGGGGCGGACCAGTTCGTTCACCAGCTGGGCCCGCGCCGCCGAAAAGAGCAAAATCTCGGTGGTCGGGGCCATCTCGGTGTTCTGGAGGTCCACCAGAATACGCCGGATCATCTCCCCGATGCGGGTGCCGCCCGGCTCGCGGGTCAGGATCACCGGGTAGCCACGAACTTGCAGCCGTTGGTAGAGCAGGCGGGCCTGGGTGCTCTTGCCGCTCCCTTCTGGTCCTTCAAACGTAATAAACAGACTCATTGGAATATCGCAGATAGTAACGGGTATCGCACTGGTTAGCTATAGATTCTCACCCGACGATAGGGTTCGTCCCCTCGGCTTTTCGAGCGCAAATTGTACCGGTCGGCAAGCTGGTGTTGCAGACGGCGCACATAACTGTTCTGCGGGGCCATCTCCACCACGTCGCGCTCCCCGCTGATAAGCTGCTCAATCGCGACTTCAGTTTCCATCAGGATTTCCTCCAGCGATTGCCCATTCGAGTAGGAGGGCAGGAACGCGCCGTTTTCATCGAAACGCCCGAAGATCGTATCGTCCTCTTCGTCCTCGTCCTGAAGCTGGAAGATATGGGCAAGCTGGCGTTCCATCTGGGCTATGGTGTTGTTGCGAATGACATAGACGGGCAACCCCTGCGACTCGGCCTGGCGCAAACGCTGCGAACTGCGCCGGTAGTAGTTCTTGATGGTCATCACCAGGGTCGCTTCGTCCATACTCTGGACGATGGTCGCCGGGACGTGCAGGTGGTGAATGGCATCTTCCAGGCGGTTGCGGTTCACCCCGAAGGGAAAAATCCGCTGAGGGGTGGTCGGGTCCCCCTCCACACTCCTGGTGCCGTTGGCGGTTTTCTTGCCATCATCGTCCGGGCGTCCCTTTCCCTTGCGCGGGTCGCGGCGCGGGTCCAGCCGGGCATCGGAATGGGTGGGGCGGGGGGGTGGGGTCTCAATCTGCACCTGCCCATCCTCCCCGCGGAACCGTCGGGTTGTGGGGGGGACCTCTCCCCGCAGCAGGGAGTCCACGGCCTCGGCCACCTCCCCATAGACGATGACCTGGTCCCAGCTCTGGATTTCGACCAGTACATCGAAGGTGGGGGGAGCTTTGCGCTCCAGCACGGTCTTCTGGGTGCCGCGCCTGCGGGCCTCCTCGTCGCCGAGCGTCACCGCCTGTATCCCCCCGATCAGGTCGGAGAGCGTGGGGTTCACCAGCAAGTTTTCGAGGGCATGGCCGTGGGCCGTGCCAACCAGCTGCACCCCGCGTTCGGCAATGGTGCGGGCGGCCAGTGCTTCCAACTCCGTCCCGATTTCGTCAATGACAATCACTTCGGGCATATGGTTTTCAACGGCTTCAATCATCACGGCATGCTGCTCGGATGGGCGCAAGACCTGCATCCGCCGCGCCCGCCCGATGCCCGGATGGGGGATATCCCCGTCGCCGGCTATCTCGTTCGACGTATCCACCACCACCACCCGCTTGCGCAGGTCCTCGGCCAGCACCCGCGCGGTCTCGCGGAGGAGGGTGGTCTTGCCCGTGCCCGGCTTGCCGAGCAGCAGAATGCTCTTGCCCGTCTCGATGATATCCTGGATGATGGCCACGGTGCCAAAGACCGCCCGACCCACCCGACACGTCAGGCCAATCACATCGCCTTTGCGGTTGCGGATGGCGGAGATACGGTGCAGCGTGCGGGGGATACCAGCGCGGTTGTCCTCGCCAAACGCACTCACCCGCGAGGTAACATAGGCGATATCCTGGTGGGTTATCTCCCGGTCGCTGAGAAAGCGTTCGTGTGACCGGTAGCGGGCTTCGGGCAAGCGCCCGAGGTCCATAATCACTTCGAGCAAATCGTCGGCCTGGTCCGGCTCTTGCAACAAAGCCTGATGAATGTGAGGCGGCATGGCCTCAAGTAGGAGCCTGAGATCATTTGTGACATCGCGTTGTTCTAACATATGGCTGCGAGTCCTCCCTGGGTATGGAAATTCTCGGAATAGGAACCTGCGTGTCCCAGATACCGGCCTTGAGCGCCGGGAGTTCAAGCGACCGTCGAACGGGGACGACCGTGTTTTTGACGAGCAAAACCTGCTCTCCAACGGGTTGGAAGCCGTGTTGTTGCACCGGGGTCAGGAGGTCTTGATGGTAATCGCGGAGCAGGAGGTACACCGGGCGTGCATCGTGCAGGTGGGACAGCCCGAAGCGCACGATGTCCGGTACAAGCTCCCGCACGCCAGGGTGGACCAGCAGCGTCAGCACATGCGAGAGCGGACCACTCAGGATGCGGAGGTAGGCTCGCAGGTCGTCGTCCGGGCCGAGCACCCACCCCCACGAACGACGCCGGGACCATCGGTTGGAAAGCGGCAAGACCCAGTTCCGCGACGAGCGGCTTTCGGCCTGCTGGACGAGGGGGGGGGTCACGGCGCTGTAGAGCTTGTGGATAGCCCAGGCATCGTGGCGAGATTGGGACTGCATGGGGAGGGAGGTGGTTCCTACGTCGCGGGGAGAGCCGCTCCACTGCAAGAGCATATGGCTGGTGTAAGCCTGAAACCCGAGCTGGCGGAAGATTTCGCGGATTTCGACCTGGTGGCTTCCCACGGCGGTGTAGAGGCGCTGGACATAATTGTGTCCCGCCTTGATGCACAGGCGCTCAAGCAACCGAAACCAGACATCATAATCGCCCGGGGTTCTCGAAACCGAGCCGTCCGTCCCCTGGGAAGAGAGGTAGATAATGGACTGCTCCGGACGGTCGCCATTGCTGCGGGCCTGGGCAGACGCACACACCCCATGGTCGCGGTAGACCATCGTCTCTCGTTCGCGCCCGGTGCCCTGCAAGAGGCAGCGCAGCGCAAACCAGAAGGGGTGGTGAGGCTGCACGAGCAGCAACTCGTTGTATAAGACCACCTGACTGCGGGGCTTCCGTCGAAGCCCCCACAGGTCAAAGGGTGCAACGGATCGAATCATACCGGTGATAGGGACACCAGGTCGCAGGTGGGGAGAATCTTGATACGCTCATCCCTGTCTCCGTCCCCCTGTTCCCCGCCCCTCATACGTATCTTATAGCTCCAGAAAGTACCGATGAAACCGATCATCGGACGACAGTTCAGGGTGAAAGGTTGCAGCCAGTAACCGCCCCTGACGAGCCGCAACAATGGACCCGTTTTCTGGCAGATGTCCGAGAACGTCTACCCCCTTTCCGACAGACGTTATCACCGGCGCCCGGATGAACACCCCGCGGAACGGCGGCTCTCCCAGGGCCGGAAGTGGCAGGTTGGCCTCGAAGCTGTTGATCTGGCTCCCGTACCCATTGCGCTGCACGGCAATATCCATAATCCCGAGCAATGGCTGTCCCTGCGCCTCCCCTGCGGTTATCTGCTGCGCCATCAAGATAGCCCCGGCGCAGGTTCCCCAGACAGCCAGGTCGCGCCCGGCCCGCTGGCGAAGCGGCTCAAGAAGGCGGTACGCGACCAGGAGCTTGCCAATGGTCGTGCTTTCGCCCCCTGGGAGAATGAGCCGGTCCACCTCGTCCAGATGTTCGGGCAGGCGCACCGGTCGGGCAGGCACCCTGAGTCGCTGAAAGACCTGGAGATGTTCTCGAAAGTCGCCCTGAAGCGCCAGGATACCCACGGTCATGCGCTACCACCCTCGCCCGGCCATCAGTTGCTCGCGGGGAATCGCCCCGATTTCCAACCCGTGCATCGGTTCGCCCAACCCTTTGCTCACGCTGGCAATAATCGCCGCATCTTCGTAGTGCGTGGTGGCCTCCACAATAGCGCGGGCGCGGTGGGCCGGATTGCTCGACTTAAAGATACCGCTTCCCACAAACACCCCGTCCACACCAAGCTGCATCATCAAGGCAGCGTCGGCAGGGGTGGCGATGCCCCCGGCGGCGAAGTTGACGACGGGCAGTCGTCCGCTTTCGGCTACCTGCCGCACCAGTTCGTAGGGAGCCTGGATTGCTTTGGCCGCGGTAAACAGTTCGTCTTCGTGCATCCCCTGCAAGCGGCGGATTTCGCCGTAGACGGCCCGCGCATGGCGCACGGCCTCGACCACGTTGCCCGTGCCTGCTTCGCCCTTGGTGCGCAGCATCGCGGCTCCCTCGGCAACGCGACGGAGCGCCTCGCCCAGGTTGCGACACCCGCACACAAAGGGGATTTTGAACGCGTGTTTATTGATATGGTGCTCCTCATCCGCGGGGGTGAGGACCTCGCTTTCGTCAATACAGTCAATTCCCAGGGCTTCAAGCACCTGGGCCTCCACAAAATGGCCTATTCTGGCTTTCGCCATGACGGGAATGGTCACAGCTTCCTTGATGGCCAGGATAAGCTCCGGGTCGCTCATACGGGCGACGCCTCCCTGCGCCCGGATATCGGACGGGACCCGTTCGAGGGCCATCACGGCCACTGCCCCGGCTTCCTGGGCAATCTGCGCATGCTCTGGCGTCACCACATCCATGATGACCCCGCCCTTGAGCATCTGGGGCAGCCCGATTTTATTGGTCCAGGTTGATGTTTCCATGTTTTCTATCCTTCACTTCTGACCCCTTCTCTCTTATTGTACCATATCAATCATGGTTGCTGGAAGAGGATACTACCCTTCATCGTCTGTTTCGCGCTCTTTTCCCGCTCGCGGTGTTTCCATACGGCGAACGAGGCTCACGGAGGGGTTGATCTCCAGCCGCCCATATTCTGGAAACTCAATCTCCAGGAGTTCGTGACCATGTTCAATCCGGCTGGTGCGAACCACCCCCTTGCCGTAGGGACGGCAAAAAACGTCGTCTCCCACCTGGAAGTGGGGCTGAACCGGGAAGGTCTCGCGCCCCGGTGGTTGCTGTGGTCCCTTCTGACCCTTCGGGTGGGGGGGAACCGAAGGGTTAGCATCCTGCCTGCTGGTCTGGTTGGCTGCTTCTTGCTGCCGCTGCCGCTGCAACCGCTCCAGAATGGCGCTAGCATCGGGCGGCAATTCTGGCTCGCTGCGTGCTGGTTCTGCTGTTCGGGGGGGAGGCGCTTCGTCAGCCACCGGGCGGCGTGGTTCGACCGTCGCAGGGGGGACCGCTGGCTGAGGTTGTCTGCTGGCTCCGCTGGCCTCAGCCACCCGGCTCCTCCGGTTTTCCGCAGAAGAGCGCGTTTTTCCTGCTTCCCTGGTCTCCGTCCCGGCCCCAGGCTCCGGCTCGGGGTCCGGCTGCTGTTTCTGGCCTTCCGCCTTCGTTTTTCGACCGCGAGACTTTCGCCTGCTGCTCTCCCCCGCTGCCCCCTCTCCCGCCGGGACCTGCACGGGGGAAGGCTCGGGCGAGCGCGGCGGGGACGGGCGTTCTTCCCGCTGACCCGCTCCCTTTCCTGCTCCTGTTCCTGCCGAAGCCTTCGTCTGGTTGTCCGGTTCGGGGGGGGAGGTTTTGCGTCGGAACAGCGGCTCCTCAAGCTCCAGATATTCCCCGGAACCCTCAGTATCCTCTTCTGGCGTGGTCACTTCTCCCCCGAGCAGGGTCAACAACCAGTCCATATCCACCCGTCCCATCGGGTCGAACAGGACATCGCCGCGGCAGTCAAGCGCAATATCGTAGGCCAGCGGCAGCATATCTTCCAGTGCCAGCGCCAGCCATTCGGCCAGGCCGTTGCCACCCGGCTGCACATCCACGAAGTACAGGCGGCTCTGGTCGTGGTCGTAGGCCGGCACGAGATCGATTGGCTGGCACAGCACTTCCAGCGGCAGCGCCGAAACCAGTGACCACCCGACCATTTGCCCGGTCGACCGCAGCTTCGTGGGCAGGTCAATCCAGAGGGCCGGGGCCGTCCACCGCGTGGTGAGGGACGGTTCGAGCACCTGGTCCGCGACCTTGCCCCCCGGCCTCACCTCGCGGTACCCATAGACCTCCTCTTCCATCGTGGCCCGTCCCCACCCGATACGGCGGCCTCGGACGACCCGGCTCTCGCGTTCCTCGCGGATGGTCACGTCGCAGCGGCGCAGGGGGAACGTTCGCCGGCCCTCGTGGTCGGGTTGCAGGGTCAGGGTGCCGCCTTCTTCGTCCCGCGCCACCACGCGGTAGCCGCTGCGACCGGGCGGCAGGGCGGCCCCCGGAAACCCCCATCGGTCGAACGAGGTCATGGCGATGGTTCCGATTGGCTCGCCATGCTCCAGAACCACCCCCACATCCACACTGCCCGCGGTCAGGAGGCCAAACCCCTCGTAGGGGTCCCCGGTGGAGAGCAGCGGTTGCCAGGTCCCCGTCACCGGGAGCCGCACCAGCTGTCTCCGCTGCTCCAGGCGTCCGACGAGCTTGCTGGCCTGCCAGTCCGTTACCTCGGCGTCGGTCAGGGGACGCTCGTGGGCCGCGCACAGGAGATGGTGGGCCGCAATGTAGACATTGCCAGGCGGCGGCAGCCAGATGGGGGGAGGAGCATGGAGCAGGGCCGCACCTCCCTCCCCTGACTGGTGCTCGTGCTCTCTGACCAGGCGGGTCAGGGTCCGCTCAAGGGGGAGCGTTCCCAGAACCAGGATAGTGATATGGGGGGTCTGGTCGAACGAGCCGGTGAGCGTCTGGCGCAGGATGCTGTTAGAAGCAGGATACCCCGCAAAGATGTAGACTTCGGCATTCGCGGGCACCGGCCCCATGCTGATGCGCCCGGCGTGGCTTCCCACACGCGAGAGCAAAAAGGGGATTTCCATCTGGTCACAGGCGATGTGGACGTCGTACCCCTGAAGCTGGTAGTGCAGAGCAAGGGTGGCCGCCTCCGAAAGGCGCTCCTCTCCCTGCCAGATAGCCAGCGTGGTAGCGTGGTGGGGGGTGTCGTCCACGGGGATGATGCGCCAGGGCAGGCCACTCAGTTCGAACAGGGTAGTGTCGACCCCCTCGACGCTGGAAATCGTTGCGGCCATCAGGGGCGGGGCCGGGGCAATGCGGGCACTCCGCATCAGCAAAGCCGCCAGGTGCGAGAGGGCCACCCCGTGGTAGCTGTCGCTGTCAATCAGCAGGAGCAGTCCCATCTGAGACCAGAAGGTGTGCCAGGCGCGGTCATGGTAGTGCAGCAGCCGTTCGTGCAGCACGCCGGGCGTGGTAAGCAGCACGTCCGACAGGGGGGCCGACCGGGGGAGCTTGCCCGGCCCGACCGGGCAGACGGCCAGCGGCGACCCCAGTTCGCGGTTCAGTTGCTCAAACTCGGTCAGGTAGAGGTCGACCGCGGTCTCGTTGGGCAGCAGGAACATCACCCGGATATCCCGCTCCTTAAACAGTACCTCCTGCACCAGAAAGTGGAGCGTCTGTCGGGCGGCGGTCCCTCCCCCCACCAGGGCGAATGGTTCGCCACGGCGCAGCGCTGCCAGACAGAGCGACTGGTGTTGGCAAAAGGGGGCCCCCGTCAGTTCCACCCAGGTCTGGGCCAGGTGTGGGCTGATGGGCAGGTTGCTGATGAGCATACCATGGCGCGACTCCAGGGGCAGCACGGAGAGAAGGGGGGAATGGGGGCCATGGTCACGCTGTCGCGCAAGGGTCTGAAGAATGGTGGTGGCGCTCTGTTTCATGAATACCAAACATCTTGCCAGTGCATACGTTGCCTCCGGCTCATCGCCCACGCAAACGGGGGCATCCGTGCTCGTTTGCCCGGTCGGGTGGGTCGTATGGTTGTACCGGTTGAACGGTGAGCCACCTGCGCCACATCGCTCTCGCAAAGAGCCATGAACTTCTAGTACTCCTTATTATACCGTGTGTGGGGGAGGTCGTGCAACGCCAGAATCCCACACCCTATCGTATCATATCATAGCCTGCGGTCCTTCACCTTGCCGATGAACTGATTGGTATCGATGGATTGTTATGGCATAATAGGACGAGCGGAGAATATCGATAGTATCCGGATGGAGGGACTCCATGAGTCAAGACCCGATGGTCCAACCTGGCGATATCCACAATCGCACCCTGCGTGCCAACGTTCACCCGCCCACCTGGGAAAACCCCCGCCCCGCCAGGCGCTACAATCTGGTCGTGATTGGAGCTGGAACGGCGGGGATTGTCGCGGCGACGGGGGCCGGGGTTCTGGGCGCAAAGGTCGCCATTATCGAACGGGCGCTGCTCGGCGGCGATTGCCTGAACACCGGGTGCGTCCCCTCAAAGAGCCTGATCCGTTCGGCACACGCAGCCCACGCAGCGAGCACAGCCTCGCGCTTCGGGGTGCATCTTTCCTCGCCGTCGGAGGTTGAGGTTGATTTTGCGGCGGTGATGGAGCGGGTGCGGAAGCTGCGGGCCGCCATCAGCCGCCACGACTCGGTGCGGCACTTTCAAGCCTACAACGTTGACCTGTTCTTTGGCGAGGCGCGGTTTCTCGGCCCGGAGCGGTTGGAGGTCGACCGCCAGACGCTCCGTTTCAAGAAGGCCATCATTGCCACA
>DAOTUF010000621.1:0-5692 GCA_034437495.1 Chloroflexaceae bacterium
ACGCACACCTGTGCCTATTCTAGCAGAAAGGCAGGGCTTTGGCAATGGGCTGAAGCCGCTGAAGCCTGGCGCTTCCTCCCAGTGGCTCAAGCTCCTGATGCTCACGCGCCTGAAGGCAAGCAGCCGTGAAGGTATAGTACCCCCTTTCTGGCTTCGTGGCAACATCCTTGCGTCCTTGCGTCCTTGCATCCTTGCGTCCTTGCGTCCTTGCATCCCCCATAGGGTGGCTATGAGGGGAGCTATGGTCCGTGAACGCTCTCCCGTAATACGACCATTCGAGCGGAGAGAAGCTGGTATAATACCCAGAGGGGAAGAGAAAAGCAACCTCCGGGTCCCGTCCGGAGGGAAGAAAAGCTTTAGTCGAGAGAGTGGCATGAAGAAAAGCACAACCATACGACCTCAACCGCAACCTTACCCATGGCCACAGACGGACTCCAACGCCAGGCAGCGCAGCCGGATGGGATTGCAGATTGTGACGCGCCGCCAGCGGCTCCGCATCAAATACCTGTGGAGGTGGCAGCGGTGGCTTCCTCCCGTCGGAATGGGGTTCCTGCTGCTGCTGCTCCTGTCCCTGCCCGTCGGGATGGGCACCGTGCTTACCTGGGACCGCTTCTTTGCCACCCGGGTCTACCCCAACGTCCGGGTTCAGGGGGTTGCTGTGGGGCAGATGACCCACACCGAAGCGCTCAGAGCCTTGCACCGCCACTATGTGGACTTTCTCCAGCACCCCGTCACGCTGACCTATGGCGGGATGACCTGGCAACCGGCGCTGGATGACCTGGGGATTCAGGTGGGCTTCGACACGGCTGTACAGCAAGCGCTGACCGCAGGCAAACACGCCGAGCGTAAAGAACGCTTGCGAACGGGAATGGCGATATGGCGCTATGGTCTGGATATTCCGCTCCAGGTGACGGTCAACCAGGCCACCATGCAGCGCTACCTGGTCACACACCTGGCTCCCATCACCCGTCCTGCCGTTGATGCCCGTCTGGTCATCGATGGCGTGCAAGCGAACGTGTCTCCCGCACGCGCCGGGCGGCAGGCGCTCATTGACGCGACCGTCCAGGACGTGACCGTGGCGGTCCAGGGGTTGGAACCGCGGACCATCGCCATCCGAACCCGTCCCCTTGCCCCGATGCTCAGCGACCGGGCGGCAGAAGCGGCTCGCCAGTCGGTAGCCACCTTGCTCCAGGCCCCGCTCATGTTGGCGGCAGGTGAACGCACGTGGGAATGGACGCTCACTGACCTGTCCCCGCTGGTAGAGGTGCAGCGCATTCCGTCACCCACGGGACCGGGGGATGCCCTGGTCGTCAGGGTTGACCGGGAGCAGATACGCAAGCGATTGCAGCCAGTGCAGAACGCAACCCGGGAGCGCGGCGTGTATCCGCGTGTCAACTGGAATGGGGGCGACCTGAGCGTCTTTCGCGTGGGAACCCCCGGGCGGCAGGTGGATGTGGAGCAGGCCGAACAGATGATAGTAGACGCGCTCTGGTCGTCCGACCGCACCATCGCGCTGCCCTTCGAAGAGGTCCCCGTCCCCACCACCGCGGAAGACCTGGCGCAGCTTGGCATCCGCGAACTTATCTCGGTCGGACGGACCGATTTCTCCGATTCAGAAGACTACCGTATCACAAATATCGTGGCGGGGATGCGGCTGCTGCACGGGGTGCTGATAGCGCCTGGCGAGGAGTTTTCTTTTAATGAGACCATTGGCTCAATCGGCGAAGAGAACGGGTTTGTGCCGGGGTGGGCCATCGTGGAGGGGGGCATCCAGCAGGAGTGGGGCGGAGGCATCTGTCAGGACTCAACGACGATGCTGCGGGCCGCGTTCTGGGCTGGCCTGCCCATCACCGAGCGCTGGAACCATTCTCAATATCTCCCCTGGTACAACAAGTACGGCTACGGCGAGTATGGCGACGGGCCGGGCATCGACTCGACCATCTTCCTGGGCGGGGTCGATTTGCGCTTTGTCAACGATACGGATGCCTGGATTCTCATTCAGTCCTACGCCAATGTCGAAAACTCGCTGGCAGAGATCCGATTCTATGGAACCCGCGGGGGGCGGACGGTCGAACTGGCCGGGCAACCGACCATTTCCTACAGCCCCAACGGGCGCATTATGGATGTCGCCTTTACGCGGGTCATCAAGGAAAACGGCGTGGAGGTCTACCGAAAGACCTACTGGTCAACGTTTCGGCGGTGGTAGCGCGAGCGCTTTCGGGCCAGGAATGCTAGAATCACTAATTTGAAGCCAAACTGGACCGAGCGGAGGCTGCTGGTGCGTTACCATTTTGCGGGTCCGACGTAAGGAACGGATAGACTACGAAGGATTGTCTTATGGAAGGGAGCATGGTATGACCAACCTGATACGAGTTTTAGGATTTTCTGGCAGTTTGCGTAGTGGCTCATATAACAGGTCCCTGCTGCGAGCCGCAGGGGAGCTTCTGCCCGAAGGGATGTCGCTCGAAATCTTCGACCTGGCCCCCATCCCGCTCTACAACGAAGATATGCGTGCTCAGGGAGACCCACCCCCGGTGCAGGAGTTTCGGGACCGCATTGCCGAAGCCGACGCCCTCCTCATCGCCACCCCCGAATATAACCATTCCATCCCGGGCGTCTTGAAAAACGCCATAGACTGGGCATCGCGCCCCCCCTCACCTCCCCTGCCCCGAAAGCCCCTTGCGATAATGGGAGCTTCGCCGGGCGGGTTCGGGACGGTGCGGTCGCAGATGCACCTCAAATATATTTGCGCAGACCTGAACATGTATCCGCTGAACCGTCCGAGCGTGCTGGTCCGCCATTGCCAGGAGAAGTTTGATGCCAGCGGTCGCCTGGTGGACGAAGAGACCCGCGAGATGGTCCGAAAGATGTTGACTGCGCTGGCCGGGTGGGTCCGGCGGCTGCAAACGGCCCCCGAGGAATGACCAGACATGGGCAACGTTCCTGAGAAGGGAACGGCGCTGAAGGAGGGAGGCTCATCAGATGCACCGGTTATCGAGAAACCTCACGACCCTGCTTTCTGTCGGGGTGCTGCTCTCGTTCGCTGCTGGTCTCGCCGGGGGGTGCGGGTCTGGTTCTCCGCCTCCCGTTCCTCCACCACCGTCCGGGGTCCTGACCGAAGCACCGGTGCCCGGGGAACCAACCAGGACCCTGGTTCCACTGGCGATGACGCTGTCCCCGGAGACAACTGCTGGTGAACCTTCACCACCTCCCCGGCCCACCCCGACCACCGCCACCGGGCCGGTCGTCGCACCCGGTCTGACCCCGCCAGGTCCCACCGTTGCGCCAGATACTCCGCCCGAGGAGGACGTTCAGCCAGAAATCCTGGACGAACTGGGGCCCGGGTGGGTCATCGATGCCAACTACGATATCAACTTCGATGGCAGGATTGAGGCAGTCGCCTACAAGCCGTCCGACATCACCCCGGAGGATACGTTCCCGCCCGGGGATGGAGAACGACGGGTCATCGCTGCGGAGTTTGTCATCGTTCGGGAAGCCCTGGATGGCTCCATCCAGTATGTGCTCAAAATCACGCCCCAGGAGGCAACCGGCCGCGGGGAGATGCTGACCCCACTGACCTACCCCGACTCGCAGGAATTCAACACGCCGGTGGCCTTTGTGGTCACGTATACGGAGGGCAGCGAAATGATCGTCTTTGTCAACCCGCTCAACAACAGGGGAGCAAGCTATACGAATGGCCCGACGTTTCGGTGGAATGGGGAAATGTTGCGGTTTGAGGTAGCTACGCCGTGGATGGTGGAACCAGTGGAACCATAGGAGAACCAGCAAAACATGGTCTCAATCGTGCTGCCCGTGCAGCGCTTTCCGCTGCACCCACCACGCCCGGTGGGGCTTGAGGACCAGCACGTCAATGGGGCCTCCGACCGTTTTGGGGCGGGTCTGAAAGCGGAGCGCGTCTATGGTCGTGCGGACGGCGAAGATACAGAAGTCGATGGCATCCTGGAGGGTAAAGAACTGCCAGGGGATGGGAGAGTGCGGCAGCACTTGTTTGACCGCTCCCTTCGACCCCAGAATTCCCACCGGCTGTATCAGACGGGCAAGGATGTCGGCCTCGCCGCCCCACGAAACCCCCGGCTGCTTTGAGGCATTCAAGCGACTGATACCATTCTGGGCGACATCAATATGCCAGACATGCTGGTCTCTCACTCCGCGCTCTGCGCGGTGCCCGGCGGCATCAAAGAGCGTGTCGGGGGGCAGCTCAATCTGGCGAAAGACTTTGGGAATATCATCGTCCTCTTCCCCCTCAGAAGCATCGTCCTGACCATTCCCCCCCTTTTTGTAGCCTGCTACGTGAAACTGGGTGGACGGAGGTGGGTCGAACTGGCGAAAGTATTCCAGGACGCTCACGGCCACCTGGTCTACCTCAACCTGGGTATCCGAAAGGTGCTCATTGATGAATGCCTCAATATAGACGCCAATAGGAACCCCCCGGATGTCTGCTGCGCCGTAGGTAGAGAGACCAATATGGTTCGGCAGGAGGAAGATACGGTTGTTTGAGTCGGACACGCCCACCGCGACCTGGACTACCTGCTTCTCACCCTTCTGTTGCTCCGTGTTTAGCGTCAGGCGGCTGTCACTTGCCATCACAATGCCCTCTCGCGCATAGAGCGTAATAACGAAAGCCATCGTGTGTTTCTGCTACTTTCCAGGTGTTCAAATGGACCCGAAGGTCCGCTTGGTCCATTTCCGAAATTCCTGCTTCATCCTGCACTACGCTCTCAAGCGAACGTCTGACACACAGTCCACAGGCGTGTTTTCCGTCCCGACGTAGCCACGACCGGGGACGACCAGCCCATATCACTGGTAGCAGATAGTGATATTGTACCACTCAATGTCAAATGAGAGCACCCATCGACCGTGCCAGGGGAACTCCCGGAATTGCGACCATGCGGTATAATAGAAAGCAAATTCAGGTGAGACGAAAGGAGCCATAACCCGCCATGCCCACACTCCCGCCCGACGCCTATGATGCGCCCTGGAAGCAAGCGCTGGACCTCTACATCGAGGCGTTTCTGGCCTTCTTTTTCCCCGCGGTTCACGCCGCGGTGGACTGGAGCCACCCGGTCGAGTTTCTCGACCAGGAGTTGCCGAAGATTGTGCGCCGCGCCGAACAGGGGCCGGGGCACGTGGACAAACTGGTCAAGGTGCGCCTGAAAGATGGTCGCTCCCACTGGCTCTTCATCCACATCGAGGTACAGAGCCAGTACGACGCCGCCTTCCTCCAACGGATGTGGATCTACTACTATCGGCTGTACGACCGCTATGGCGAGGCCATCGTGAGCCTGGCGGTGCTCGGGGACGAACACCCCACCTGGCGACCGCACGCTCTGCACTGGGAGCGGTTGGGGTTGGCGGTGCAGTTCACCTTCCCCATGGTGAAGCTCCACGACTACCGGGCGCAGTGGGAAGCTCTGGAAGCGAGCCACAACCCCTTCGCCACGGTGGTGATGGCGCATCTGAAGACGCAGGAGACCCGCCAGCAGGTGGAGGAGCGCCAGCGGTGGAAGCTGGTGCTGGCACGGCGGCTCTACCAGCAGCACTACACCCGCCAGGATGTGTTGAACCTGCTGCACTTCCTGGACTGGATGATGCACCTGCCAGAAGACCTGGACAAGGCGTTCTGGGAAGAAATCAAGACCTTTGAGGAGGAACAGGAAATGCAGCATGTCAC
>DAOTUF010000622.1:0-4031 GCA_034437495.1 Chloroflexaceae bacterium
TCCTGTCCTTCTGAATCAACAACAACGGTATACCTGGAATAAAGCCGCTTCATCCACCTCATTCATCTCATCCACCCCATCCACCCCATCCATCTCTTTCACTATTCTACCCTAAAATGCACATTGGTGTCAGGACCCATGCCCCACTCCGAAGGGATGCGAAACCTGGCACCCGAAACGAAACGATACGCTGAGCTTCCTTGAGGAAATTTGAAGCCCCCCGCACGTCAGAGACCTGCGAGGGGTTGTTCTTGTTACGACCGATGAATGATATTCAGCGGTATGGGAATGAGCGTGTTACTTCCGAAGCAGCGGGAGGTAGACCCAGTTTCCTTCCACCAGTTCCATCCCTATCCCCGCGAAGTCGCCGTTCGTATCCATGGTAACGGCCTCCACGGTGGCGCTGTTGCCCTCCGTAACGTTTTCTCCTTCAAGCTCCTCCCACTTCTCCTGAGCACGATTGTACCAGGCGATATCCGGTGATTCCAGCTGGATGGCCTGGGCCTGGGCCGGGGCCGCTTGCGTCTCAGGGGCCGGGTTGGTATAGGTGAAGGAAACGATAATCCCATCATTCTCCGGCTCGGGGCACTCCCCTTCCTCGTCCAGTTCATAACAGACCAGGTGCATATAGCCTAGCCCGATGTATCCCGCCTCTGTCAGAGCGCTGTCAATCTCGGGCAAGCCTTCCTGTCGCCCGGCCATCAATTCCATCATCAGGTTGGGATTGGCCGAGGGGAAGGTACCCGGCGGGATGATGACCATGAACGAATCGCTGGTCAGGGTCACATTCTCTTCGTTCCCGACCACATACTTCCTGGCTTCCGTCTCGCCCGGGCGGGTGAATGCCACGTTCACCTGAGCCGAAAGGTCGCCAACGCTCGCCATGACCATCACCTCCGAAGCCGGCTCGTCGCCGGAGTAGAGCGTGACCGACGCCTGACCCTCGCTGGACATAACCGTCATCTCGTTCATCATCTCATCGGCGCTGAACGAGCCGGCGGTGGTGGTGAAGGTGACTTCTTCTTCCATCATCCACGGGTTGCCATTCTGGTCGCTGAGCATCGCCATAATGGTCGACTCGCTCCCGCCAATCTGAATGGAGGTCGGGTCAGCCGAGACGCTGATGGCATCCAGGTAGGGAACTTCCACCGTCAGCGTGATTTCCTCAGAGGTGGCAACCTCCATCATAGTGGTGTCCACAATCTCGGCATAGACCATGTAGGAGATGGCTTCGGTGATGAGGGGATAGGTGTAGACCATCGTCGGGGCCATGGTGCCGGTGAAGGGTTTGGTCATCATCGGCGGATGGTCCATCCCGCGGACATAGTACCGCGCCATGGCCTTCGTCACGGGCATGGTGGTCATCACCTGGAATTCGGTCTCGTCCCCTTGCTGCACCGTCAGGTCGGCGGGAGCCTCGGTCCCGTTCACCATGAAGGACTCGATCTCGGCCTGGACGGGTGCGGGCAGCACATGGACGACGGCATCATCCATTGCCGCTACTGGACCGTAGAGGCCGGAGACGTAGCGGGCGGTGATGGTGTAGGTCTTCCCGGCTTCCCACCACCCCCAACCCTCAAAGAAGGGGTTCGGAACCGGCAGTTGTATCATCGTGTAGTCTTCGACATTTTTCCAGCCAAGCCCCATACTGATGGGCAAGGTTGTGGAGAACGTTTCCATCCCCATCTCATCCACCGAAGAGATATGCACAAACTCATTGTTCGGACTCATGATGTTGGTGATCTGGGGCCAGATCTTGCCCTCGAACAAGACCATGCCTCCCTGGACCACCTGGGTGGGCACAGCCGTCATCGTCAGCCGTGGGCGGACGGTGATTTCGTCCATCCCCATGTCTGGCACCACAGTATAGGGGGTGTCGCTGACCACCACAGTTGCCCACGGGGTATAGACATCCGGAACACTGGGATATTCATACATGTGGGAAACGCTGATGGTCGCCGTGCCAGAGACGAACATACTCTCTGCCATCATGCCATCGCCAAAATGGAACGTGACCGTCATTTCTTCGGTGGGCGAGACCACGTCCTGCATCAGCATGAACATCACCTCATCCCCGACCATCACGTCTGTCTGGTCAACCATCAGGGTGAATGACATCGGGCCCGTGGGCATCTCTGCCAGGGCGATGGCCTGATGTGCGGTTGCCGCTCCTGAGACCGGCTGCCCGGGCTGGGCCGCCTGGGTTCGCACGCTCCCAAACACAAACATAGCCAGGACCATTAGGACGCTCACGCTGAGCGATGCAATGAGTGATTTTACCAATCCTGCCTTCATAGAAATGGCAGCGCAGGAAACCACCTGCTTGAGCGGGTGGAGGAAGCGCCGCCGTCCTCCTTTCTTTTCTCCAAACGTTCCACCATGTCGTCCTGTGCTGGTTTTTCGCCTTACGGCGGGAAAACCAGCAAACCCACTCGCCTTGCGGCGGTAACGGGTGCCTCGTTCAGATAGGGAGGCTTGTCGTGCTGACCGCACGGGCATAGACCGTCTACCTGTTTAACGACCAGCGAGCGGGCCTGGAGCTGGCAACGCACCCCAGGGTCTCGTGACCTCCCTATCGGCTGCCCTTGCGGGCAAACTGGTCAACGTCGGCTTGCTCTTCGCAAGCCACCCGCTTCAGCGGGTGGTCGTTGACACAGTCTCCTTTCTCGAAAAATATACCTGAAACCTCCGTAAGATACCTTACGATACCTTCTCCATCAAGGCCGTTTTTATCTCCCAGGCTCCAAAATTCCTACGAATGAGCGTAGGAGCGTTTTGCATTTCCATGAAACGATCATCGCTCGGAAATGTTACACGTGACCCTGCCGCGACACCAGACGGTCAGCGCTGTGATACGGTTCGATACGAATGACCGATAGGGTACCATTATGCCCCCATGTAACGATGACCGCTCGAAAATGTTACACTGGATGGTACGAACAAACGAACGATGCCCGGGGGACATCGTCTCGTTTACCGCACGCGAAAGCGTATCGACGGACCGGGCAAGCAGCTATTCACTGCTCGTTGCGATCAGGTTCTCATCTTTGTGCTTTTCGCCCTCTTCAATCAGCATAATGGGGATACCGTCCTCCACCGGGTAGCGATACCCGTTGCGCCGATTGACCAGCCACTCCTTACCGTCCACGGTCATCAGTTCGACCGGGCCTTTGTCGGCGGGGTCAGCCAGGATTTCCAGCAACTCGGGGCTGATGGTTCGCCTTTGCCCGCCAGCGGGACGGGGCGCACCGCTGCCGCTCCCCGCTGGTGGCTGGTAGGAGGAGCCATGGTGCTGCCGCCGACGGAAGGTGCGGAAGAGCACCACGGCCACGGCAATGAGCACCACCAATCCCAGAAATCGCAGCAAGTTTTTCATGTTCCAACCTCCTTCGAAATATCCTATAGAGAGCATCGCTTATTCGTCTGGCGGTGAGGTGCGGGGAGCATACGGTTTCGATATGATAATCTGGATGATACGCAAAGCCCCGATGGCCCGTCACCTACGGCGCTCTATGATACCACAAAATGCGCCGCTTGCAGAAATGCCTCGATGAGGGCGCTATCCTTGACGCCCTCCGCCTCAACCCCACTGCTGACATCTACTCCGCGGGGGCGCACCCGTTCCAGCGCCGCGCCGACATTGGCCGGGTTCAGCCCACCTGCCAGCAAAAAGGGCACCCGCTTCGCCAGTATCGCCGCCGCTTCCCAGTTGGCCAGGGTGCCGGTGCCCCCGTAGGAACCGGGCACGTGGGCGTCCACGATGAGCGGGCAGGGTGCGAAGCGAAAAGACGAAACCGGTGCGCTGCTTTCATCAGGAAGCTGCGCACCGGCCAGGTCGAGCCAGGCGTGTTCTGCGGGGTCGTCGCTGAGCCGCACCGATTTGATCACCGGTCGGTCAATCCATCCTGCCTGTTCGGGGCGTTCGTCCCCGCTGAGTTGCACATAGTCCAGCCCACAGCGTGTGGCTGTTGCATTGATGACCACTGGCGATTCGTTGACGAACAGCCCGACCATCCGGACCCGCTCTCCGA
>DAOTUF010000623.1:0-9502 GCA_034437495.1 Chloroflexaceae bacterium
TATCGTATCCCGTACAACGTACGGGTTCTGCGTAGTCCCCTGGATCCCGGGGCAAGTGGCTTGGGGTGCGGACTTCCCTGGGGAGCGACCACAAGAAGCCGCGGGGCTTTAGCCCCTGCGGAGTGTCACCCTCGGGGTTAGGAGTAGTCACATGGTCTTGTGTCCCTTAATTCAGTCCTGGAACCTTCAGGAACAAAGCTCCCATGGTTCAGGTTTTATGGCTATCCAAGGAGGAATAAACGTATGGCAGAGGAAATCCGTGCGGATTATGACCAGCTTGAGGAGGTTGCCAGCCGGTTTACCAACCAGGCGGAAACTATCCAACAACTGCTGGAAAAGGTTCGCAGCAGTATGGAAAACCTGGAACCCGGGTGGATTGGTCGCGGGTCGGAAGCCTTTTTCAGCGAGATGCAAGGGGAAGTCATCCCCGCCACCATGCGGCTGCAAATCGCCCTGGATATGGCCAGCGTCACGACCCGGAATATTTCCCAGGTTATCCAGCAAGCAGAGGATGAAGCAAGTGCCCCCTTCCGAGTCGGGTAACGCAAAGTGTCGTCGGCGTTGTCAGTATCATCGCTATAACCAGGTAGCAAGGAGAAACAGAAGGCTATGTCCTACGATGAAATCAAGCTCGATTATGGACTCGCGGAAGATATGGTAAAGACGTTCCGTCAGAGCGTTGAGCAACTGCAAGACACCATGCAGGAAATTCAGAGCATCGCCAATACGCTGGATGACGGAGCCTTGCGCGGTCGGGGTGGCTCGGCGTTCGTTGATGCCATTCGGGGAAAGTTCAGCCCCTCCTTGACCAAGCTCATCGAAAAATTTGAGGAACTGGCAGGGGATGTCGAAGCGGCCATCGGGTACATGAAAGAGGCCGACCAGACGTCCCGTGGAATGTTTTAACTAAGGAGAAGCAGCCATGTCTGTGCGAAGTATCCTCATCCGAATGGCGCGGAGTGCGCTGGAAAGTGCGCTCTCCCAGCTCATGCAGCAGTTTAACGTAGTCGAAGAACAGGCCCTCACTCCCATGCGAGCAATGGTCCAGTCCGTGGTCGGTGGTATCTGGATTGGGCAAGGGGCCAACGCCTTTGTTGACGAGGTCTCCAGCCTGATGATCCCCGGCGTGGGCGAGGTGGGGGAGAATATCACCACCATGCACAACAACCTGACATCGGCCAGAGACATCATTGACCGTGCAGATGAAGAAGTAGACCGCCTGGTTCAGTCGCGGCTCTTCGATGCCTTCGAATTCTATTGATACCGATACCACAACCCTCACTCGATCCAGGCCAGGTGAGCGCACAACCAGATCACCTGACCAGGCTGCCAGTCCTGAACTGGTTGCCCCCGGTTGTGGCTATGTCGGGATGGAAAAGACGCCTGTGGACTGCGTGTCAGACCTTCGCTTGAGAAGGTGGTGCAGGACGAAGCAGGAATTTCGGAATATGGACCAAGCGGACCTTCGGGTCCATTTGAACACGTAGAAAGTGGCAGGTGACGAAAAATGGACCAGGTCTATATGGATGTTCCCGCCGTACGGGATATGGCGAAGAACTTTCAGACAATCAGTGAAGTCTTGCGGGCAGTTGACAAAGCCCTGGAAGCGATATCGATGTTCCTGAAGGCAACCGCCTTCATCGGGTTGGTCGGAGGCACAGCGGTCATCCAGTTTATCGAGATGATACGCCCCCACATTCAAGACAAAGCGGACAAAAGTGAGGAATTGAGCAAGGACCTGGATGCCTCGGTTGATGCGTATGAGCGTGGCGACGAGCAAGGGGCCACCAGATTCCACTAATCAGGAAGGGGAGGGGGTGAAGGGGAGGGGGTGAAGGGGAGGGTTCGGGAGCAAGCTGACTTACCGTAAACCCTGCCCCCCACCCCTCACGAACGGGGTCCGTTGTTCTTTCGCTACTGCCCGGTGGTCATGCGGGCAAGCTCCCACCCGGGCGAAAAGTGCCTGGCAGAATCGGCAGAAAACGAGAGCCAGATTTCGGTTGCGGTAAAGCCAACAGTGATAACGAACGCCAGCACGAGCAAGGCAATCGTGGCAATCATAACGGTTCGCAGGTTGGGTCCCGGGCCTTTCTGCTTCTGCGGCACCGTGCCGAAATACGCCCGCAATTGCTCAAAAACCGCAATGGCCGTTGGTTGACGAACGGATTCATCGGGGTGGACAGCCTGGAGCGCCATCTCAGCTATCGGTTTGATATCCTCAATCCGATTCATCCGCACCCGGTGATTATGCTGAACAGCGCGATAGATTTCCGTATCGCTCCGCAGCTTGAAGGAGAAGACTGGTTCGCCTACCAGCAGTTCATACAGGGTCAACCCTAGCCCGTACACATCTGTGGCATAGTTGGGCTGAAACGTTTGGAGATTCATCAGCTCCGGAGCGGTGTATGCCGGGGGAACAAAAAAGGGATGCCAGTTTGCCCGAAAATCCTGAAAGGTACTCACGATACCCAGGTCAAACAGGAAGATACGCGGGACCTCCGGCTTGGTATCGAAGCGGACCAACACCGTGTCCGGGCTGATCCCATAGTGCAGCATGCCCTTGCTTTGCAAAAAGGCCACCGCAGAAGCAAGGCTAACCATCAGCCAGCCAATGTGTTTGACCCATAACTGGGGGGTCTGAGACAGGACATAGCGCAATGGCTCCCCTTCGAAATGCTCGAAGATGCAAAAATAGAGGAGATGTTCCCGCAGCATGGTTTTGCCATAGGGATGATTTTTAATCGAGGTATCGGTATAAGGGGGCAACAACACGGGGAGATATTTGTTGCGGGCACTGCTCAGAAATAGGGCTTCACGTTCGAGCCGCCGGGTGTTTTCTCTGCCGGGGTGAGCAACTTTCAGCAAGATCTTTTGCTTTTGTCGCCTGGCCTCGTAGAGAACGGAAGAACGTAAAACAATGAGTGGTTTGATGATTTCAATATCCCCCAACCACTCCCCATAGTCCAGTACATTGGGAGACATTTCGGCCGGACAATAGGCTTCCTGACAATAGAGATTGCTGTCAGACGACGTTCGTTCACAGGCAAGACAAACTTTTTTCATCTTTCCTCCACTTCTACCGTGCCATTCGTTGATGGTCTTGGATAATGTGATTACATGGTAGGAAGTATACACCAAAATCTGGTGTCATTTGTCCTGAACCTCCGCCGGGTTCGCCAAATACGGACCAGGACCATGGGGTTGATGGCTCAGACATCAAGAATCTGCAACATACGGAGATATCCCCAATGAAAGGGAAAGAAACCATTATTGACCGCCCCCCCCGTATCCAGCCGGAACTCCCCTCAGATGAGATCGAAATACCTGAACCCCCCGACAAACAGGAAACAGGCTATTCCCGCCTGATCCAGGTCTCGCTGCCCCTGATAACGATTATTGGCTACATTCTCGTCTCCACCCTGGGCCGGGGTGGGCGAAGCATCTGGTTGCTCATCCCGATGGGGTTGTCGGTCGTGGCCTCGGTTAGCTACTCCCTCTACAGCTACTTCAAGGAAAAGCGACGTCGAGCAGAAATCGAACGGGCGTATGACGACCGCCTGGTCGAATTGAACAAAGAGATGCATACGCATCACGATATGCAGCGGCGCTTTTACCAGTACAACTACCCAAATGGCTCCACCACCCTTCAGATTGTCCACACCGCCCGTGAAGAGACCGAACGGAAAGAACGGTCGCTCCGGTCCGAGTCCCGCCTGTGGGAACGGCGCGTCTCCGATGAGGATTTTGGTGTGGTGCGCCTGGGAATGGGGACGCTGCCCTCAACGGTCGTCTATGTCTTGAAGAACATCGACAACTTTGAAGACCCCCAGGCCCGCGCAGCGATGAAGCTGGAAACGGATGCTCGCTACGTGTCCGACATTCCGGTGATCATCTCGTTTCGTCCCCCCCCGGAAGACGACCAGAAAGAACCGGACCAGGAGGAAGAGGAAGAGACAGCGCAGGAAGAATCTGCCCGCATACCCTTCACCCATGCCCTGGGGATAGCGGGCGAGCGCGGCCCCGTCTATGAGTTTGTACGGGCTTTGCTGGCCCACTACACGGTGTTTCATGCCCCTATGGACGCCAGACTGTTTATTCTGGCGAATGAGAAGCAGGCGTGGGAATGGACAGAATACCTGCCGCACAGCCAGGATGATGAGCAGTGCCACTTTCGCTGCTTTGTGAGCGAAGCCAAAGGCCGCAAGGAGGAAAGCCCCTTTGATGATAGCGAGGGTGGCGAACTGGAACAGTTTCTGGAAGGCATCCGGAAAATCCTGTCCCAACGGAAGATTCGCTTGCAAGAGCGTGAGCAAAACGAGGGCCAGGGAGACCCGACCCGTCCTCTGCTGCTGGTCGTGATTGATTTGCTGGATACCATCTATGACCCCACTTCCCCCCTGCATACGCTCGAAGCAGATGCAGCTATCTCCATCCTGCTGGAAGAGGGGGCCATGCTGGGGGCCGCGGTCATCTTTCTCGTGCCCGAACGCAGCAAGGTACCGGGTGGCTGCCGCTCGGTTGTCGAAATCGAAAGCACCACCCCCGCCACCAACAGCAAAATAGAACAGCACCAGCGGTTGCACTTCCGCTATGCCCAGGTCGGGGTCAATACCCCGCGCTATGTCGGAGCAGCAGACGGTATTGCCAACCCGGAAGCATTGCATCGTATGGCGCAGGAATTGGCCCTGCTCAAGATCCGCCAGAGCTTCGGGGCTTCTCTGGCCACCTCGGTTTCCTTCCTCGAATTAATGGGCTATTCCTCGCTTGAAGACCTCAAAAACGACACCTGGAAACACTGGCAGGAGAGCATCCACCCTATCCATTCCAACTGGCTCCGCGTGAAATTGGGCAAGATGTCTGGGAATAAGCCGCGGAGCCTGGTTTTTTCGGCCAAGCGAGACGGTGTGCATGGGATGGTGGCCGGGAGCACCGGCTCAGGGAAATCTGAACTGCTGATTTCGCTCATTGTGGGGATGGCCGTCACCTACGACCCCAGTGTGCTCAACTTCGTCCTGGTGGACTTCAAAGGGGGGGGAGCCTTTCAGGAATTCAAGGACCTGCCCCACTGTGTCGATATCATCACCAACCTGGCAGGCGACGGAGTGACCCGCATGTTCACGGCTATCCAGTCGGAGATGAACCGCCGCCAGAAACTCAACGTGGACACAGGCACCAAAAATATTGTAGAGTATCGCCGGGGAGGATTGCACCACCGCCACCACCCCTACCCCTACCTCTTCATCATTATTGACGAGTTTGCCGAAATGATCGCGGACCGGTCAGAATTCAAGGGGCAGCTTGAGACTATCACCCGTCTGGGCCGCGCCCAGGGGGTGTCGCTCATCCTGGCAGCGCAGCGACCCAGTGGCGTCACCGACCAGATGCGGGCCAACATCAAATTCCGCATCTGTCTGCGCGTAGAGACCGCTGGCGAAAGCCGGGAAATGCTGCGCCGCTCGGACGCTTCCTACCTTCCCACAGGCATACCCGGACGTGGGTATCTGCAAGTCGGCAACGAGGATATCGAACTGATTCAGGTAGCCTATACGGGGGAAAAATATGCTGACCCGAACCAGACCCCGACCGCAAAGGTGATCTGGCCAGACCGGAGAGGCGGCTACGATGCTGCCCAGGACCGAGAGCCACCAGAGCTTTACAAAGCCATCATCGACATGCTCAACACGATGGCTCGCGACCAGGGCATAGCAAAGCAGCATGCCCCCTGGCCAGACTTTCTCCCCCCCTCCATCTCCCTGTCCGAAAACCTGGTCTCTCAGGACCCGACCGCGAAGGCCATCACATCAGACAAATACCTGGTTGATGTAGACAAAATCATGCTCGGGCAGGAGCGTGAGGCAACCATCAGCCTCAATCTCTCGATTAGCCGCTGGCTCACGGGCCTCAACGGGTGGGTGGAACCGCTCGACTGGAAAAAGTACGCCATGCAGCCCGTGGTTGGCCTCATTGACAACCCCTACGCCGCCAAACAACTCCCCCTGATAGTCGATTTGCCCCGCGGCCATGCGGTGATATTTGGTTCATCCGGGTGGGGTAAGACCACCTTTATCCGCACCCTGGTGGTGAGCCTGGCCGCGACCCACTCTCCAGATACGTTCCACGCCTATATTCTGGATCTGGGGGGGCGAAACCTGGGGGTCCTGGAGAAGCTCCCGCACGTAGGGGCCCTGATCATTCCTGACGAGGAGGGCTACAAGGAGCGTGTTGAACAATTGCTCCGGGTGCTGGATGAAATCATTCAGCAGCGCAAAACGCTCCTGAACAACGCCGGCCTTTCCGACATCTACCAGTATAACCACGCCCATCCCACCTCGGTCCAACCGGCCATCCTGATTGCCATTGACAACTTTCTGGAGTTTGTTGAAACATTTGGCTCAACAAGCGATGATGTCGAGAGCGTGCTGGACAAGCTCATTGCGCTTGCCCGTCAATCGCGGCCCTATGGCATTCATGTGGTGATTTCAGCCAGTCAGCTTGGCAACCTCTCCAACCAGGTGTACAGCCTCTTTACCGAACGGCTCACGCTCAAACTGGCCGACCCGACCGAATATCGTGCCATCGTGGGGGGGCAGGTGCCCGATATTGGCGAGATTCCGGGACGGGGATATACGAAGAGAGGTCGGCAGCCACTCAGTTTCCAGGTCGCGCTCCCCATCGACCTCCAGCGAGCGGGGAACGAGCCGGCCAACGAAGTCAAAGAACTGGAACTGTTTGCCCAGACTATCAACGATTACATTGCGCAGTCGGGGCGGGCCTATGGGCAACCCATTCGGGTTGACGCGCTCCCCAGGGCCGTGCTCTTCAAGCAACTCCTGGCAAGGGAACACGGCCTGGAACTGGACGCCACCTTCCTGGACCGTCTCAAGGCCATCACGCAGCAAAAGTGGGACGAGAGCAAGAAGCCCGGCCACACCGACTGGCTGAACGTGACTATCGGGGTGGTCTCCGGCAATCGTCCCCGTCCATTCCACCTGGAGGCAAAAAGAGATGGGGTGCATGGCATGATTGCCGGCGGGACTGGCTCTGGTAAGTCGGAACTCCTGATGACCCTGATTGTGGGGTTGGCCCTGAACTACGATCCGAGTATCCTGAACTTTGTGCTGGTGGACTACAAGGGGGGCGGGGCCTTCAAACCGTTTGAAGATTTGCCCCATTGCGTTGACAGCATCACGAACTTGAACAAGGCCGCCGTCCGCCGCATGTTTACGGCCATTGGCGCGGAAATGGAGCGGCGGCAAAAATTGAACGCCGACACCAACACCAAAGACATTGTTGAATACCGCGCCAGAGGGTTGCACCTTGACCCGAAGCGGGGGCTGTACCCGCACCTGTTCATCATCATTGATGAATATGCGGAGATGATTACCGATAGCCCGGAATTTCGGGAAGAACTCGACCGTATTACCCGCGTCGGGCGCTCGGTGGGGGTCAACTTGCTCCTGGCCTCGCAGCGTCCGGTGGGGGTGTCCGACCAGATGCGGGCCAATATCAAGCTGCGCATCTGTTTGCGTGTGGAAGGCGTTGATACCAGCCGGGAAATGCTGCGCCGTTCGGACGCGGCCTTTCTTCCGAGTGGGATGCCCGGACGCGGGTATATCCAGGTGGGGAACGAGCATATTGAACTGATGCAGGTGGCCTATACAGGCGAGAAATATGAGTATGCCCAGGCTCCAGAAGGTGGAGAAAAACCGAAGTTCTATGAGGTGGTGGTGAACCTGGCCAAAGAATTGCTGCAAGGGCGGCGTCCCCGCACCCCCTGGCCGCCTTTCCTGCCCCAGTCCCTCACCATGGCCGACCCCCTCACCGAAAGATACCTGGATAAGGCTACTCTGCCGCTCATGACCCTGCACGACCGGGCCAACCATCTGAGCCTGAACCCCTTTCTTAAAGACTGGCTGGATGGCAAAGGGGCCTGGCATGGCATAGACTGGAGCAAGACCGCCATGCGAGCCATTGTTGGCCTGCTTGACGACCCGCACCGGGCCTGTCAACTCCCCCTGGATGTGGACTTTACGAGTGGTCACGCAGTCCTCTTCGGGGCATCGGGGTGGGGCAAGACAACGTTTTTGCGTTCGCTTATCCTGAGCCTGGCCGGAACCCACTCACCCGACGAGTTTCAGGCGCACATCCTGGACCTGGGGGGGCGCAATCTGGAAGTCCTCAAAGCCCTGCCCCACGTCGGGACGGTTATTATGCCAGACGAACGTGGTTATGAAGAACGGGTTCAGCAGTTGTGGCGCAAACTCAACGAATTGATGGATGAGCGCAAGAGCGAATTGAGCAAGGTCGGGGCTTCTACTTTGTACGAATACCATAGCCACCAGCCGGACCAGCGGAAACCAGCTATCCTGGTGGCGATTGATAATTTTGCGGAGTACCTTGAGAGCTTCGGCAAGGCAGCGGGCAAAAATGATGCTGATAACCTCCTGGAAGCTTTTGTCGCCCTGGCCCGTCAGGGCAAGGCCTATGGTCTCCACTTTATTATCACCACCAACCGGCTCAATGTGCTCTCGAGCAAGATCTACAGCCTGTTTACCGAACGTCTGACGATGCGTCTGGCCGATGCAAGTGATTACAGCGCCATCGTTGGGAGCAAGGTGGAGGAGATTGAGGAAATTGCCGGGCGAGGCTGCACCAGGGTCGGGCGGATGCCGCTATTCTTCCAGGTGGCGCTTCCGCCAGGGACGGTGATTGAGCAGGGGCAGATTCGTGGCGAGGCAGCGCAGATTCGAGCCATTGGGAAGCAGATGACGGACTACCTCTCCCGCAGCGGTCGCCGCTACCAGGAGCCGCTCCGGTTGGATGCCCTGCCCAAAAGCTCGTCATACCGTCAGGTGCTGGCGGAACGCTTTGGTATCAACCAGGATGAAAAGACGTTTGTGGGTGAACTCCGCACCGCTGCTCGGAAGCAGTGGGAGCACACGGCTTCGGCGGAGCAGGCAAACTGGCTCCAGGTAACGCTTGGCATTGCCTCTGGCAATCAGCACCGGACGCTCCAACTGGAGGCCAAGAAGGATGGGGTCCACGGGATGATTGCGGGCGGGACCGGGTCGGGCAAATCGGAGTTGCTGATGACCCTGATTGTTGGTCTCGCGCTGAACTATTCGCCCGATATCCTGAACTTTGTGCTGGTGGACTACAAGGGAGGAGGAGCATTCAAACCCTTCGAGCGACTGCCGCATTGTGTGGATATCGTGACGAACCTGAACAAAGCCGCCGTGCATCGGATGTTCACCTCGATTAACGCCGAGATACGCCGCCGTCAGGCATTGAACGCCGAAACAGGGACGAAGGATATTGTGGATTACCGCAAGAAGGGGTTGCACAAAACCCGCCACCCCTACCCCCACCTGTTCATCATTATTGATGAATATGCCGAGATGATTACCGACAACGATGAATTTCGCCCGGAGCTAGAAAGCATTACCCGCGTCGGGCGGGCCCAGGGCATCAACCTGATCCTGGCCTCACAGCGGCCCAAGGG
>DAOTUF010000624.1:0-12228 GCA_034437495.1 Chloroflexaceae bacterium
CGGGTGACGGCATATAGACAACTCCCTCAATCAGTTCGGCCTTCTTGACGTGGGGCATCGCCTCGTAGCGGCGCTCAAACTCCGCCCGCGTGAGGCGGTCGCCCGCCCGCAGGGGGGGGAGTGTCTGCCACTTGCTCCTATCTTCACTCGTGGTGATAGGGACGGTCATGGGGGGCCTCCTGTTCTCTTTCTGGATTCTCCCAGATCTTCATCCTGATTATGGGACTATGGCCTTGCCAGCCACTCACTCGCGCACACCCACTTATAGGTAGTCAGTTCCTTCAACCCCATCGGTCCACGGGCGTGGAGCTTCTGGGTGCTGATGGCGACTTCGGCTCCCAACCCGAACTGTCCCCCATCGTTAAACCGCGTGGAGGTATTGACAAATACCGCGGAACTGTCTACTGCCTGTACGAATACCTCCGCCGCTGCCCGGTCGGTCGTCAGGATGGCATCACTGTGCCCCTGACTGTGCGCATTGATGTGCTCAATGGCCTGTTCCAACCCATCAACCAGGCGGATGGAGAGGATGAGCGCCATAAACTCGGTGCCAAAATCATCCGGGCCAGCGGGAACCAGCTTCCAGGTGTCCGCGCCGGGGGACTGAGCAAGCAGCGCCAGGGACTCGGGGTCGGCCCGCAGTTCCACCCCTGCTGCGCTGAGTGCCGCACCAACGGCAGGCAGGAGGCGGGGCGCAAGGTCGCGGTGGACGAGCAGCGTGTCCAGCGCATTGCACACACTGGGACGCTGCGTCTTCGCGTTCATAATGATGGGAATCGCCCGCTCGATGTCCGCGGTCGGGTCGGCGTAGATATGGCAGACCCCGATGCCGCCAGTGATGACGGGAATGGTCGAATTTTCGATGCAGAAGCGGTGCAACCCGGCCCCACCACGCGGAATAATCATATCAATGGAGGAGTCCAGTTGCAGCATCGCCCGGACCAGGTCGCGGTTGGGGTCGGTGATGCTCTGCACTGCGGCGGCGGGCAGGCCGGTGCGCTCTAGCGCTGTTCCGATGGCGCTGGTAATCGCGGCGCAGCTCTGGCGAATATCGCTCCCTCCCCGCAGAATCACCGCATTACCAGACTTCAGGCACAGCGCGGCAATATCCACCGTCACGTTCGGACGGGCTTCGTAGATGACGCCCACCACGCCCAGAGGGGTGCGGCGCTTGTGGACCTTCAGGCCGTTGGGGAGTTCAACCGCATCGAAAGTTTCGCCGACAGGGTCGTCAAGCTGCGCCACCTTGCGGGCATCGGTGGCAATCGCGTCCAGGCGCTTCGGCGTGAGCAGCATACGGTCCAGCAGAGCATCGCTGGTTCCCGCAGCGCGGGCGGCTTCCATATCGGCGTGGTTGGCCTGCAAGATGGCTTCTTGCTGCTCATAGAGCGCGTCGGCCATGGCATTGAGCGCCCCGTCTTTCTGTTCGCGGCTCAGAGCGGCCAGGCGGTAGGCAGCGGTGCGGGCGTGCGATCCGATTATGTTCAAGTCTGTCATTCTTCCGGTTCCCTGTTCTTTTCTCTGGTTTCGGTTCCTGGTTCTTGCTCCCCGGCTGCTTCCGGTCTGCTCCCGTGCTCCTTGCCACGTCGTTCGCGTTCCTGCTCCACCGCCTGTTGTACCCGGTCAAACTGGAGATGCATTTCGCCACTCCGCCAGGCCAGCAAAAGCAGCACCAGGCTGATAAGAAGCAGCAGCGTGACGAGGATGAGCGCGGCCACCATCCAGGGACCGGTCTGGTTGTCCATGGCGGTCTTCGTATTGAAGAGCGTCAGCAGGCCAAAGGCCACAGCTGCGGTGGCGAATGCCCGTCGCTTGTAGGAGCCGGGCAGCGCCGCGCGGGACTGAACAATCATGATGACGGTTATGGCCAGCGACACGATGATGCGGATAAGCGGTGGGAACATGACGGTTGCTCCTCATAGGTATTTCCAGGGTATAGCTTGCACTCTGCTGGTATTATACCAGCACCGCTTCATTCAAGACAAAAAACCCCCCTCCCCAGGCTCCGGACCTGTGGGAGGGGGCGGGACGGAACAGAACGGGTGGTTCTGGTGCTACTGGCTGCTGTACTGCGCAATCAAGCGCTGCGCATTGGCGACCAGTTGTTGGGGGGCTTCTGGCAGGAGCAGAATTTTGCGCCAGTGTTCCAGGGCTTCTTGCGTCTGGGGGGGGCGTTTGCTCACCAGGCACATCCCGAGGTTGAGCAAGACTCGCCCATTCTCCTCATCTTTCTGCATCGCCTGTTGAGCCTCCTGGACCCCCTGTTCCACGTAGTTCTGGTCGCCGGTTCCGACGCCATAGTAGCACAGGCTGACCGCCAGGTCCGATTGGACCACGGCGTTGTCGGGGTCGAGCTTCAGCGCTTCGCGGTAGGCATCGCTCGCTTCCAACCAGCGCGGGAGGAGCTTGCGGTAGGCTTCACTCTCGGGCATATGCTCACGGACAATTTCTACGCTGTCGTGGAGCGTGTTCCCCAGGTTTATCCAGGCATTGGGGTTGTCGGGAACCTGCTGGACGACCTGGCGAGCCGCCGTTATCTGGTCGTCAAACTGTTGGGTAAGCTGCTGCTCCGAAGGCATCCCCATCCCCCCGGCCCCGGGTGGCATTCCTTGACTTGGTCCATTCTCCATACTGGTCATCGGGGGACGCTGCGGGGACCCCACGGCGGCGATGAGCAGAGTCACAAAGACCGTGGCAAAGGTCAGGATTGCCGCCACGCCGACGGGGACTCCCCAGAAGGGCAGGGAGGCTGCTTTGCCCACCTGCCGTCCCCGCTCATTTTGCCGCGCCATCTGCTCATACTGCTCGTAGGAAAGGTAGGGCTGCGGGTTGAAGTCTCGCGGTCGCTCCTGTTTGCGGGCCGGAGGGAGCGGGCGATAATCGATCAGTTCTTCGCCATCGGCGGAGGGCTTTTCCCCCTCGTGCGGTGGGGGGAGCGGTGCTGCCGCTCCCGCAGACACCGGGGGACGGTCGGCAGCGTGCCGTTCTTCGTCGTAGGCGGCGCGGCGGTCGGCGTCGCTCAGCACCGCATAGGCCCGGTCAAGCGCTTCACGTTTGCGCTGCGCCATCTCAATCAATTCGTCCGCGGCCCCCTCAAGTTTTTCGGGGGCGTAGCGCTGGCGCAAGCGTTCGTAGGCTGCCTGGATGGTGTCCTGGTCGGCCTTCGGATGAACCTGGAGCGTTTCATAATGGTCTTGCATAGATTACTCGTCACTTGCAGGGGGTAGCGTGCTACCCCCCTGCCTCGTTTGTTCCCTATCGCTGATATATTATACCTGTTCGGCCATACCGGGTGGCACCGGCACTCGCACCGTGCGACCCAACCGTAGCTGCCCTTCGATATGGCGGCGGAAGGCGGCTATCCCCCCCCCAAGCAGGCAGATGATGACCCCTGCCCACACCAGGATCATCAGCGGCTTGGTGCTGACCGTGAGCACGGCCTGGGCGGGTTGGATGGGCAAATCAAGACCCTCGATGTTCAGAATGGCCATGCGCTGTGTGAGCATAGACATGCGCTGCGATGAACTGAGTTCTTCCATTGCAGTCGAGATAGTGTGGCCGCCGGGCAGGGTGGTGGGTATCTCCCTGAACGTAGTTTCCTCGTCCTCTTCCCCTACATCAATCTCTATCTGGGGCATCACCGTGGTCTCGCTGCCCTCGTATGCTACGGTTAGTTCGGCATTGAGTTTGGCTTTGCCATCTTGCCCGATGGTATCTTCATCAATGCTATACCCCTGGAAGGTGAGGTCGTAGGGACCGGCCGAGACCGTTTCGCCGGCCTCCAGGAAGGGGCGGTTGGGGTCGTTCTCGCCCATATACTCCACCGGAGAGACGTAGAGGTCATACCAGAGGCGGCTATGGACCGAGGGTGTTTGCATCACTCCCCCCATGGTCTGGTCAAAGTAGATTTCGGGCCGCGCCGTGAAGCTGCTCCCCCCGCGGTTGATAGTCAGGTTCAGCACGCCCTTGCCGTCGGGGTTGCCCTCGCGGTCCTGGGTGGCCTCCCATCCTTGAAAGGTGAGGTCAAAGCCGTAGATGCTCACCGTCTCGTCGGTGCTGATGATGACTCGCTCGTCGGGGCTGGCGTAGACCTTCGACCCGATGACCCCCAGAATGAGCAGGCAGAGGCCAACATGGGCGACCTGCCCCCCGACAAAGAGCCATCCCCCGCCACTGCGCACCGTGCGCACAATCGTCAGGATGTTGGTGCCCATCGCCAGGATGCTCACCAGGATGAACGCCAGGCTCATCCCCTGGCGCACGCCCACGATGATGGCGATGATGGTTGAGACGACTGCCGCAACGAACGGCCAGCGCATGGTGCGGAGCAGGGTGCGCGGGTCGGCTTCGTGCCAGCCAAGCAGCGGCGCAAACACGAGCAGCACCATCATGACCAGCGCCAGGATGGGTGTGGTGGTTTCGTAGAAGCTGGGGGCCAGGTTGAAACGCCCGTCCTCCAGCGGTTGGCCGGTCATGGCGCTTCCGTCGTTAATCTCGAAGGTGCTGCCGAAGATATCTTGCAGGGTGTGACCGACACCGGGGATGGCGGAGATGACGGGCATCGAGGTGCCCAGAATGACAATGATACCAATGACCAGCAGGACGAGGGTGCCAAGCACCAGGAAGTTGTCCCGCGAGAGAAAATGGGCATTCAGGGAGCGGATGGGCATATCGAACAGCCGCCGGAGCACGATGACCAGGCTGCTCACCAGAATGATCAGCATGAAGATGACCAGGGCGCTTTGCATCCCCTCCGCCACGTAGGAGTGGACGGAGAAGTTCGAAAGCACCCCGCTGCGGGTCAGGAAGGTCGCGTAGGTAACGGTCAGGTAGGCGACAATTGACAGGACGACGTTGGTGCGCCGCAGACCGCCATGGGTGCGCTGCACGAGCATACTGTGCAGCAGGGCTGTCAGCACGAGCCACGGCACGAGCGAGGAGTTTTCGACCGGGTCCCACGCCCAGTAGCCGCCCCATCCAAGTGTCTCATAGGCCCAGTAGGCCCCGAGCAGGATGCCCAACCCCAGGAGCGCCCAGGCTGCCAGTGTCCAGGGGAGCGCCCGCGTTACCCACCCGTCGTAGTCGTAGCGCAGCAGGCCGCCCAGAGCAAAGGCAAAGGGAACGGTGGTGAGGGCATAGCCCAGGAAGACCACCGGCGGGTGAATAATCATCCAGAAGTTGTGCAGCAGCGGGTTTAGCCCGTGCCCCTCGGTGGGTGGGGGCATGAAGAGCATGCCCGTCTGGGGGTCGGTGAGCGGGACAAAGGGGTTGCCGATGAGCACCAGGATAAGGAGGACGGTCTGCACGGCCATGAAGATGGTCAGGACGTAGGGTTCGAAGTGGCGCGTATGTCCGACCAGCAGCACCGCGACAATGGCGCTGAACAGCGCCCACAGCGCAAAGCTGCCCGGCTGCCCGGCCCAGCTTGCTGCAATCGTAAAGAAGGTGTCCAGGCTGGTTGAACTGTACTGGAAGACGTAGGCAATCTCAAAGCGGCGAGCCAGGAAGAGCGCCACCAGCATCAGCCACAGCGCACTGACCGCGACCAGCGAGCCGAAAACGCCCACGCGCCCGTAGGTGAGCGCGGCGCGGTTCCCGCGGATGGTGAGGGCGTAGCCCACGCCTGCCATCAGTGACAGCAGCAGGCTCACCAGAATAAACATCGTCCCAAAGAGGTAGAGCATCGGTATTCCTCACTACAGTTACAGTTACAGTTGCTCCTGATATTTGGATGGACACTTGACCAGCAGGTCATTTGCCACAAACACGTCGCGGGCCGGGTCGTAGCGCCCGATGGCGACAATGCTGGTGGCCTGGTCGAAGTTCGACGGACGGGCCTGGTCGTAGACCACTTTGACCTGTTCGCCGTTACTGTCTTCGAGCAGGAAGGTCCAGCGACCTTCGTCGTCGTATTCGCCCGTGCTGCCCAGGAAGCCCGCTAGTTGCACGTTGCGCCCGCTGGCCCTGGTCTCGCTCACGCTGGTGGTGTAGGAGAGGAAGGCGTCTTTGAAGCCGAAAGCCCCGTAGACGATGGCGAGCAGGATGATGCCGACGCCAGCCAGGTGCAGCGGCTTGATGCCGAACATGGAACGGGGGGGTGTTTCCTGGGTGTGGGTGGTGGTGGTCATAGGTCTGAGTCCTTTCTTTCTTTTGCTTGTGACAAACCCTGGTCGGGTTTCGGGATTTTTACCAGATGGTTGGTACCTTCGATTGCCGTATCCTTCCATACCGCTCGGATTTACTCCTCAGAAGGGACATGGCCCTGCCCGGCGAGCATTCCATACAGCGACTCCAGCGGAGCCTGCCCCTCCGGTCCTTTCTGGGTCTGCTCCTCCAGTGGCTCCGCCAGAATCTCGCGCACCAGTCGCACCCGTTCGGTCAACGGAAGCTGGCGAATAAGGAGAACCATCTGGTGATAGGTTATTTGCGGTGTCGTCATGGTCATGTTCGTCCCCCCTGCGATTCCCCTGCCGATGGCTGCTGGTCGCCCGCGGCTGTGGCTGCCGATGATGGTGGTGGGGTTCGCCGTTCCAGCGTGGCGGTGGGGGTCGGGCGCGGCTCGTGTTGCGACTGGCGTTCGTGGTGTTCGAGCCGTCGGCGCAAGTCGCGGGCCTGCCCATCCAGCCGCCACAGGTAGGCAAACAGACCAAGCCAGACCATCAGGGCGACGGCCATCGCAATGTAGATAGCGGTTTCTGCATCATTCATATGGGTACCTGTTCCTCCCGTCGGTTCAGCAACCACTGCACCTCAAGCAGGGTCGCCCGTATCTGAAGCAGCCAGACAAACAGCCCGGTAAAGCCAGCAATCGCAGCCAGAAACATCAGCAGCGTACGCCGATTATCCAGTATCCCCGTCCCCGGTGCCTGGAGGTTCAGCAGAACGCGCCCACTGGCCCGGTCCACGCGCTCCATTACCAGGCGGTGACGAACGCCGGGAATGTCGGCGGCCTCGCCCGGTTCACCCGCTGCCAGGTCGAACGTTGGGAAGAGCACCGTTTCGCTGGCCAACCCCGGCTCGCTCATCTTGACATGCGCTATGACCGTGTTGCCCTGCTCCTCCAGGTCGAGCAGGCTGACCTTGCGGTCGCCAAGCAGCCCCACGTTGCCCACCGCCAGGTCCACCCCGTCGCACGTGCTGCCGGGCAGAAACACGCAGTTCGGGTGCAGGGTGCTCTCGCTCATGCGGGGGGCGATGAAGACCAGGAAGGGGACGGTGACGAAGGCAAAGATGGAATAGACCGCGCTGAGTTGCCGCCGCTGCGCCACGTTCTCCAGCGACGCCCGCAGCGCAAACATGGCCGCGTAGATGAGCAGCAGCACAAAGATAGACGTCTGGCGCGGGTCCCAGTTCCAGTAGATGCCCCACACCGCCTGCGAGAAGATCATGCCCGTGACGGTTGCCAGGACGGTGAAGAGAAAGCCACATTCGGCAGCGGCCAGCGCCCGGTCATCGTCGGCAGGTCGGCCCCGCCACAGGTACCTCCCGCTGAAGAAGGCCGAAACCGCAAAGGCCAGCACACTGACCCACGCCGTTGGCACATGCACAATCATAATGCGCCCGACGTTGCCCAACCCTTCGTAGCGGGGAACGACGAGAAACAACCCGACGACAACTCCCGCCATCCAGACCCCGAGGAGGAGCTTGATAGCCTGATACCCGCGCTGCATCATCAACCCGATACGTTCCTTTCTTCGCTTCCCTGTTTGCTCCCGTCTCTGCGGTCCCTGCCGACCCGGTGATAGGATGGATTGCCCGGTGCGTTCATTGGCGTACCATCATACTACGTTTTGGGCGGAACAGCAACTCTGCCATTCACGCCATTCAGGTCGCGCTAGCAATCATGTGCTTGCGCGGTTTAAGGGAGATGGGTAGAATGAGTGCCAGGATACGACCCATCGTAGTATGCATAGGAGAAAGGCAATGCAGTCGGAGATTGCGTGTCGGGGGTGTGGGATGGTGCTGGCTCTGGTAGCCGATGGAGCCGATGCGGAAGCTGCCGGGTTTGTCATGAAAAGCCCGGTGGACAGCCAGTACCTCATCCATGTGTTCCCGCGGAGCCGTGTGGCGCTGCGGTGCTCGCAGTGTGGCACTATGCGCGAATGGCACCTCCCTCCGCGCAGCAAGAAGCGCAAGCGGGAGCGAGGCAGCCGGTAGGGGGAGACGGGAGGGGACGGAGCACCGTTTTCATCTTCATCGTGGTCATCGTGGTAGAGGTGAAGGGTTGACCGGACCAGGCACGAAAGGGGGTGGTGAGTTGTTGTGGGCGAGCGCAAAAGCATAGAGGCCGGAACGGCACGGATTGGCGCAGTTCCGAGGGAGACGGGCACCCTGACCTGATATGGTCGGGGTGTCTGTCTTTTCGGGTCCGGTGCAGGGAGGATACGGACACAAGGAGGGATGGCATGATGGGAGAGCGTATGGTTCAGGTTCCGTGTTCGGCGGGCGTGGGAGATGGACTGCTGGTGTACGGCCCGTGGGTCGTGCTGCTGGTGGTGATGATGGTGCAGGTGGTTGGTACGGTGGTGCGGGGGGCAGAGGGAACGATGCTGCTCCTGCGAGAGGGGGGGCGCGGGCGTGCGACGAGGGACGAACGGGCCGAGGGGCCAGGTCCGGTCCCGGGCCGCTCCCCGTTTTCATCCCCGTTTTCGCCCTCGTCCCCGTCCCCGTCCTTGATGGAGGTGGAGCGCATCTATGCGGCGCTGCACGAGGCCAGCACCGCCCTGGGAACGATTGAGCAGCGCATTGGTGCGCTGGAGCGCCACGCCGAACATGAGCGCGAGATTCGGGCTTTGATGCTTGAGAAACTGGTGTCCCGTTCGCGGACGCCCCGAAAGACGGCTCGTGAGGAGTAATTTCGAGGAGGAAGCACCGTGATGAATGAACGCGATAAACCAGAGATGGCCTTGTGGGAACGACAGGCAGGGGAGGGGCAGAAGCCCTATGAGGCGGCACGCGTCTATTTTGAGCTTGGGCCATCCCGCTCCCTCGCGGAGGTGGCGCGGGTGCTCGGGAAGCACCGCGAAACCGTCAGAAGGTACTCAACCCGCTTTCAGTGGCGCGAACGGGCGCGGGCATTCGACGCCCACCGGTCCCCTCCGAACGGGACCGGCCACCCTGATGCACCAGAGCTTCTGAAAACTTCGAGAGAAGCGCACCAGCCACCGCAGCCACCGCAGCAAGAGCGAACGCGGAGCGAGATGGAGTGGGAGATGTCGCAGGCGTTGCTGGCACGGGTGCGGGAAATGCTGGCAGTCCCCCTGGATGAACTGCGCTGGTCGCCGCGGGATGTGGCGGTGTACTTCGACCTGGCGATGGACCTGATGCAGCGAGCCGCGGAGACGATGGAGGATACGGGGGATACGGAGGGGACGGAAGAGGCAGAGGGGCCGAACGTGCTGACCGTTCGGGTGAAGTACGTGGACGAAGGGAGAGAGGTGGCAGAGGTGGCAGAGGTGGCAGAGGTGGCAGAGGAAGGCCACAGAGAACGGGAATACGGCGCATAGGGAAGGAGAGGAGAGGGGTCGTATTCTCGCGGGACGGGATAGGGACGGGATAGGAGCAGGATAGGGCCGACGGGTCTCCCACGGGGTCAAGTGCCTGGGGGAGACCCGTCGGCAGAAACACCGGCCCATGCTGGAAGAACGAAGCTTTATCCTTTCATACATGTTTCATAGATGTTGAGGAGGGCTAATATGCCATTACCATCGAGGCAACGCAAGGAACGGCGACGGGGCAGGCAGGAAGGTTCACCAGGACGGTCGCGGTCATTGTGTGTCGTCCTGCCGAGGCTGCATGCGGCGCAGCAATTGATTGTCGCGCAGGCACGTCGGTACAATGTCGTCTGTCTGGGGAGGCGGGCGGGGAAGACCTGTCTGGGGATAGACCGGCTGGTTCAGCCCGCGCTGCACGGGGCCCCAGTGGCGTGGATGTCCCCGACCTACCGGATGCTGGCCGAGGTGTGGCGCACCGTGCGCCACCGGCTTGGTCCCCTGGTCGAGCGCATTTCGGAGCAGCACTATCGGATGGAGTTGGTGACGGGGGGCGTGGTGGAGATGTGGAGCCTGGACCATGCGGATGCCATCCGGGGACGGAAGTATCGGCGGGTGGTGATTGACGAAGCCGCCATGGTGCGTGACCTGGGGGTGGTGTGGCAGCAGGTGGTGCGACCCACCCTCACAGACCTGTGTGGGGATGCGTGGCTGCTCTCAAGTCCGCGTGGGCGAAACTTCTTCTGGGAGTGTTTTCAGCGCGGGGAAGACCCGCAGCAGACCGAATGGCGTTCGTGGCAGATGCCGACGAGCGCGAATCCCTACGTCTCCCCGCGGGAGATTGAAGCTATGCGGCGGGAACTCCCGGAGCGGGTGTTTCAGCAAGAGGTGCTGGCCCGCTTTCTCGATGGCGGCGCGGGGGTGTTCCGTCGGGTGCAGGAGGCTGCAACCGCGCACCCCCTGGACGGCCCGGCAGCGGGCGCAGCGTACGTGGTGGGATGTGATTGGGCGCGGGCGGTCGGGGGAGACTACACGGTCCTGACGGTGATGGACAGTGTGCGGAAGACGGTGGTTGCCCTGGACCGCTTCAGCGGGGTGGACTATGGGATGCAGGTGGGGCGGCTCCGGGCGCTGTGCGAACGGTGGAACCCCCAGGTGGTCTATTCGGAGATGAACAACATGGGCGGGCCGCTGACGGAGTTGTTGGGACGAGAAGGATTGCCCGTGCATGGCGTGACAACCACGAATCCATCCAAGGCGCGGTGGGTCGATGCGCTGGCGCTGGCGTTCGAGCGGGACGAGATTACGATTCTGGATGACCCGGTGCTGGTCGGAGAATTGCTGGCCTATGAGGGGACGCTGCTGCCAGGGGGCGGAACCCGCTACAGTGCCCCACCGGGCGGGCATGATGACTGTGTCATGAGCCTGATGCTGGCGTGGCAGGGGTGTGGTCAGGGGGAGACCCTGGTCTGGACGTAGCAGGCTCCTGGGGCTTCAGGACGCCTTTTTCCCCCCTTTATCATCGTCTTCTCATCTCTTTTTCATCTTTTTCTCAGATTGTGCTATAATGCCGCGGTCGTTTTGATATCCCGGGCGCGACCGAGTTGTCGCGCCGGTCGGTCTTACCATGTTTGTAGGATTGAGGAGGACCACGATGAGTCTTGCGTGTACCAACAGGCGTATACGCCGGTTTCTTGTTCTTGTTCCAACGCTTGTTGTTCTGGTGGCTGCCGCGGTGCCGGGCTATGCGGCGATGCAGCCAGGTGCGCCCACGATGGCGCTTCGCTCGTTCTCAGCCAGCACAGAGACGATGGGAGTAGCAGTTTCGGCAGATGGGACGCTGCATCTTCTTCCCGATGCACCTCCCCCACCCGCCGGAGAGTCGGAGTTTTTTGAACGGTACGGGTTTCTGGTTTCGCCCGTGGAGGGAGCCAATCATCCAACGTCACGGTTTGCGGTGTCGTATGATGCCACTGTCCCGGATGGGAGCGCTCTGCGACTGGATGTGCGGGGGAGCGCCGATGGGGAACGCTGGACCGCCTGGGAAACGGAGGTCGCACCACAGGGAACGGGGATGGTCATCCTCCCCCAGGTAGTGCAAATGGTCCAGTATCGCGTGACCCTCCTGGGGAGTGACGGGGCCGGGCCAACGCTGCGGGCTGTGGAGATTGCGCCGCTAGCGGGGACCGCCGCATATAGCGCCTTTGATGTGAATGCGGGGACTACGGTCGTTGCCCCGACCTATCGCATTCGGGCGACCCGCCTGGGGATGGTAGGCGGAAGGACCGCCAACGGCCACATCATCAAGCCGCGTGACCGCTTTGTGGCGCTTCCCTCGTGGCGTTCGCTCAATGTGCGGGGAGGAACGGACTACCAGGTGCGGATTACCTACCGCGGCAAGAGTGTCGTTGCGCCGGTGTGGGATGTTGGCCCCTGGAATACCCATGATGACTACTGGTCCGTCCATCGGGAGCGGTTTCGAGATTTGCGGCGCGGGTGGCCGCAGGACCACGCGGCCTATTTCGAAGGATACAACGGCGGATATGCCGAGAAGGGGTTCGTTCGGTTTCCAACTGCCATGGATGTCGGAGACGGGCTGTGGTGGGAGCTTGGTATCCCTGGCGACCAGGGAGAGGTGGAAGTGACGTTTTTGTGGCTCGGGGCGGACCCGCTGCGGGTGCCCACCCCCACCCCAACGCCACAGGCAACGGCGACTTCTTTGCCCACCCCCACCCCC
>DAOTUF010000625.1:0-2556 GCA_034437495.1 Chloroflexaceae bacterium
CCAGGTGGAGCCAGGTTGGAGCCAAACCGGCAGATAATGGCGTATCCTGGTGACACTTGCGACTGTGACACTGATGAAGAGAAAGAGGTGAAAAGGCAGAGATAGGCAGGGGCAGACAACGACAGACAAACGGTGGAAGCCTGAACTCTAAAAATATGTTAAAATGGTCTTACGCTATGAATACGTATTACGCCATTCTAAATATCACCCCTGGGGCAAGCCAGGAAGAGATTGAGCATGCTTACACGCATCAACGGGAGCGCTACCGTCCGGAGCGGGTTGCTGCTCTGGACGAGGAGATGCGGGGCATTGCCATGCAGCGCACCGAAGAATTGGAACAGGCCTACCGGGTGTTGTCCGACCCGGTGCAACGCCAGCACTATGATATGAGCATCGGGATAGGTTCGCCAGATACGACACCGCCTCCGCTCCCCCCTCCTCCTCAACCAACCCGCCTGGCATTTGGCAGGGAATACCGGGTTGCCCTGGGAGGCGTTGGTCTCTCACTGGTGCTCATCGTCGTCATCTGGCTGGTTGTGGGTGGGCAGGGAAGCACCACCCCGGTCGCGCCAGAGGCTCGCCGCCCGGCCCCTGATTTCACCTTGCCTGCTCCGGATGGGGGAGAAGTGCGCCTGGCGGACTATCAGGGCAAGGTTATTCTGGTCAATTTCTGGGGAAGCTGGTGTGGCCCGTGCGTCCATGAAATCCCCGAACTGCAAGCAGCCTATGAACAGCTACGCGACCAGGGGTTGGTGGTGATTGGTGTCAACCTGTTTGACAATGAGGTGGATAAGGATGGTCAGAAACGCACGGCAGAAGATATTGGCCAGTTTGTTGAAACGCTCGGCGTGACCTACCCCATTGCCCTGGATGTGCGGGGAGAAGTCTCGCGGGCATACCGGGTCTACCCCATTCCAACCAGCTTTTTCATTGATCGTCAGGGCACTATTCGCTATATGCTTCCTCGTGAGATTACCGCAGACGAGATAGCGGCATGGTTTGCCCAACTCAACCAGGAAACGGCACTCTCTGCGGAGAGAGATAAGGTGAGGAACCCATGAATCAGCAACGTACCATCATGATTACTGATGACGACCAGAGTCTCCGAGAGTTGGTTCGTGTTTCGCTGGAGCACGAGGGCTACAACGTGCTCCAGGCAGCCGATGGTTCCGAATGTGTGACGCTGGTGCGAAAGCAGCGTCCTGACCTCGTTATCCTGGATGTCATCATGCCTAACATGGATGGGTTGGAAGCATGCCGCCGTATTCGAGATTTTTCACAGGTGCCTGTTCTGATGCTCACGGCGAAAACACAGCGCGACGATGTCATCACCGGGCTGGATAAAGGGGCAGATGATTATCTGGTCAAGCCCTTCAATATGGATGAACTGCTGGCGCGTATCCGGGCGCTGCTGCGGCGCTTCCCCGTTGCCCAACGTCCGTTTGTCGCCGGAGGAGGGGCGCTCCGCGTTGACCAGCAAAAACGAGAAGTGGTGGTCTATGATAAGGTGGTGGGCCTTACCCCCACCGAATATCAACTCCTGCTGGTGCTGGTTGAGCGGGCCGGGCAGGTCGTCGAGCACGAACAGCTGCGGCGGGCGGTGTGGGGAGAGGATATCAGCAAGGACAACGAACATCTCAAGGTGTATATCTGGCACCTGCGCCGGAAGATAGAGCAAGACCCGCAAAACCCTCGTTTGCTCCTGACCGAGTGGGGAGTGGGGTATCGGCTCGCCCAGTAAGATGGGCAAGATAGGGGAGCGGAGTGAGGCGGGAGCAACCGACTTGGAACAGGTGGTCAGACGGTCACAGGCTGTTGACAAACCGGGTGCTCTGTGCTATACTCTCTTCATCTCCCACAAGAGCGGGAGTAGCGCAGTTGGTAGCGCATCTGCTTCCCAAGCAGACGGTCGCGGGTTCGAGTCCCGTCTCCCGCTCCATTCGTACCCCTCTGGTCGAATGTCACCTGTTGTATTCCCATACTACCCCGTTACGTATCACGCACCAACCCCAGAATAACAGACAGAACTGCTCACCCCAATTGTGGATACCCATTGGAAGAAATGCGTGCAAAAGTTGTGGGAAATGAGCCAGACCCAAACAACGCACCTGCTCTTGCCCGTGACGAGGTCCATGCGGCGCGAGACGCAATGACGCCAACCTCGGGGGGATGATGCCATCTTCGCATTTGCCCCATGTAGTGTTCAAAATGTAGTCCCCCAAACCATAACGAACCATTGACAAACATAGGTTTTTCTGGTACGCTTGTGCCGATTACCCAGACCAGCAAACGTTTTGCTGTGCGGGATGCAGTGATCGGTCTCACGCAGCGGTGGTGGTTCGTCGTCATACAGATTATTCCCTTTCGCACGAGTTGCCCGCAGTGCAACCGCCCGCCCAGATACCCGCTATGGGTCAATCGGGCGCAGGTCATCACCCGCCCACGGCGGGGAAACATCAACGCCATCAGCAGTCACCATTCCTCTCATTCTGATGGGGAGGTTAAGATCGCTATGGTTTTGGTAACTGTATAATGGGGAAAGGTGTCGTCTCAGCC
>DAOTUF010000626.1:0-6652 GCA_034437495.1 Chloroflexaceae bacterium
GATTACGACGGTAAGGGATTGACCAAAGCGTCCGCGTCGGCGCTCAAAACCTTCCTCATCAACCTGTTTCAGATACCGTGCGGCGAGGATGAGGAAGACGTACCAGAGTATCAACCGAAGCAGCCGCCGCGACAGGCGCAGCAGCGGCAGCGGCAAGAGCCGCATCCACAGCGGCAGCGGCAGGAGCACCCGTCCAGTAATGGCAACGGCAACGGAATGAACCGTGGTAAGGTTCTGGGGTTCCTGGGTGGCTACGTGGATCAGGCGAAGTCGGCGCACATCTTCGGACAGACCTATCCTGTCCCCGACTTCACCGACTGGACGGTCGACCAGTTGAAGACCTACGGTTCGGCGCTCAAAGCAGAGTTGCAGCGCCATTCTGAAGAGCCAGCGCCGCCGCTCGAAGAGGTTCGCGCACGGCTCACCGCCGCGCAGCCGACCGCACAGCCGCAAGAAGAAGTGCAAGAAGAGGTGCAATCGTGAGCAACGAAGAGCCACTCGCATTGTTCGACGGCCTCAGCGAGTGGGGGACCCTGGTCGCTGAGGCCGTCTCGTTGCTCCCCAACGAGGAGCACGAACTTTTTTCGATGGATGTCGACGACCTGGAGCGCCTCTTTCGCTTGCTCTACGTCCTTGTTACCGCGATTGAGGGTGTAGCCGCCGAGCGCGTTCCCGCCATTCGGGAAGCCATCGAGCGCGCGCAGGCGGCCATCCGCATGTACGAACTCGCAGAGTCGCAAGAGCGTCGTACGTTTGATCTTGCGAAGGCGGCCTAGCAGCCGCCACTATTGATGGATATTGGCTGAAAGGGAAAAACCTATGAATCAAGACATCACACAGATATTGACCGATTACTTTGACCAGCAGCGCGTCATCGCGGTGTCTGACCCCTGGTCGCGCATTATGGATGGGTTCCTGGTGCGCGTTCACGTTTCCCGATGGGATGGGGACATCGCACTGGGGCCAACCGACCTGGGGTTGACCCGTGAAGGGTTCCAGGATTTAGACCGAGCGTTACGATGGGGGCACATCAACTTGCTGGACGACGAATTGAAGAGAGGCTTCGAGAGTGGCACGACCCGCGCCCGTCGACTGACCAGGAAGTGGGGACGCACAGTTCATTGGGGTGAGTTCGTGCCACTCAATGCCGTCCCCAAATTCAAGGCCGACTTCGCCGCGCTGGAGCAAGAGTGGAACACGACGCTGGAGCAGTGGCTCGACAACTACGATTCATATCGTCAGGAGGCGGAGCGACGAGCTGTGGCACTGGCACGCCAGGCCGCAGAGACCGCACAACGGCTCGGCTCTGGAACGGTCAATGTCCCCGCAATGGTGCAGCGCCTGATGAGCCAGTATCCTTCGCAAGAGACCATCCGTCCCCGCTTCTTGCTGACCTATGAGGCATCCTTCATCCCGACCCCGACACTGGAAGCGGAGCAAGCGGCCTATGTCGAAGAAGTGGAGCAGAAAAAGCAGCAGGACTTGCAGCGGCGGCGACAGGAATACGAACTGGATTTGGCGCGACGGAGGCGTGACGGAGAGATTGAGGCGGCTGCCGCTGAGCTGGAGCGGCTGCGGGTGATGGCGCAAATCAGTGCAGAAGAGGCGAAGCAACGCGACAAACTGCGGCTCATCCGTGAGCACAAGGAGCAACTGTCCGCCGAGCTTGAGCAGAAGAAGCAGCGGCTGCTCTCCGAGTTCTATCGCGGATACGCGCTTGACATTCGCCAGCGGCTGCACGAGTCGCTGGTCTTCTTGATGGAAGGGGGGCAGAAAGGGAAGTTCCATCCATCCGTGACGCGCAGCCTGAGAACCGTGCTCGAAGAGATTGCAGTGCTGGCGATGGACGACGATGAGGAAATCCAGCAGATGCGCCAGAAGTTGGCGACTATTACCAGCGGTCCGAAGATTAAGCCAGCGACCATTGCACAGGATATAGAAGACCTGGATGTACTGCTCCAATCCAGCATCCTGGCGATGGGAGAAACTCCACGCCTGCCGAAAGGACGCACCGAACTCCCTGTGGATGCGACGACGGTGTTGCCGCAGCAAGAAGAGATGCTGCGGAACGATTTGCGTCAACGGCGGGAGCGGCTCGGTTTGGACAGCTCGTTGGCCGAAACACTGGCTGAGGATGGCGCGGAATTGCGCCGACGGAATGACCGTTTTGATTTGGCGGCTTAAAGTTATGAAAGAAAGTTCAAGGGGTGTGCTGATGGATAGCAAGCAGATCTGGCGCGACTGGTGGAGACGCACCAGACAAATCACAAGGTGATCGCCTTCGTTTATCCCCCTCGTGGCACCGCATGTTCTTGCCTGGTGCCGCGAGATAATGGAGGAGCGCGGCCGCACCGACCCGCTCCTGGTGTTGCATCGATTTCTGGCGTCGGCGCGGAAGATAGATCGTGACGATCCCTATCGCCAATTGATCTTACTGGAATATCTGAAGCAGCGACCAGCCATCGCTGATCGACTGGAGGTGCTATTTTGATTTTCAAACACACGCATACCTGGGTCACGGGGGTCTCCCCGCACACGGGAGAGCCGAAAACGCAGACACGCCGACCGTGTTCCTACGCTGAGGACGTGGTACTTCTGGAGGGAATGAAAACCTGGCGCGTTCGGGACGGGATGTATCACAGGGATGGTGTTTCCATCCTCAGTGTCAGGCGACAGGATCGGACGCTCTACGAAACACATCGCACATACGCCGTACAGCCAGGTCGGGGAGTGAAGGCGGTGGCGCGAGTGCTGATTGAGCATATTGGTTTCTCAATGGTGGCCGAGGACATCTCCGAAGAGGATGCTCGTGCAGAGGGGTTCGCCACGCCAGACGACTTTCGGCAGGTCTGGCGAGCGCTGTATGGGGAGCGGGGATTAGCGTTGCCATGTTGGATTTTAACACTGAAACTGGAGGGGGGGAAAGTGATTGAGTTTGATGAGAAGAACGGGGTCGTTGTGATGGATCTGGTCGACCTGGAGCACTGCGGTTTTGACCACGAAGCGTACGATTTCGAGCTGGATTGTCGGGGGATAGAGGGGCGAGCGGCTCGCTTCCCCTTCGCAATCATCGTCAACGTCAGCGGGGGACACCTCGTTCTGGCAGGCACCCCCGAAGAGCAGCTTCAGGCGTATCGTGAACGGCAGCAGGAGTTTGAGCGATGGGTACAGACGGTGCTACGTTTGAAGCAGTATGAGGCGCGGGTGCGGGAGACGTTAGACTCCATCATAGAGTGCAGCGATGGAGGGTGGGATGAATGTCGATATTGCGGATCTGAGAAGTACCCCGTTGATGCTGAAGGGAAACGGCTGCGGCGGGAAGATAGGGTTGAAATGGAGAGAGCTGTGGACTTCCGCATTCCTCACACAGTCTGGTGTCCCGTCACCGTTGTGAATGAATTGCGAGTGCAGTTGCAGCAGCTCGGTGAGGAGAGCGCCGATGCCGTGTAATTCTATCGCCATCGCTCAGGTCGAGGTGTCCAACTTGGAGCAACTGCTCCTGAGCAAGTTGGCAGACAGTCGAACAGACAGACAGCTCATGGATGCGCTCTATCAGGCGATTATCGCCGAACTGAAAGTGCAAGGGGTGGAAACCTATCTGCAAGGCGTAGACCTGATCGCGCCCCAGGCGACCATTCACCTGGGGCGCGAATGGGCCGATATTCGAGGCGGAAGCCAGAAGGTGAACAACGCGCTCAACCCCCAGGTCGAAACTGCGCTCAAGCGCGTATCGGTGCAACTTATCGGCGAGCTGGTCAAGCAAGATTTGCTGGCTGAAGGCTTCCAGGTGACACACGATGTCCAGTTAGAAACTGCGCGGGTCATCGCCTGGAGCAAGCCTGTCGGCCACCGCCAGGTCACGGGAGAGGTGCTGGTCGGTCACGATGGTGCTACGGCGCTTCGGACCACCGCTGGCACGTTTGAAGTGGGGAGCGACCTGCTGACGATGATACGCGAGCTGATGCGGGCGCAAGGGATTGAGTGGCAAAGTGAATGGCAGCCAGAGCAGCATCGTCCCGATGACCCAGGCGATTGGGTGGAGGCGCACACCCATGAGCCATGGGAGGATATACGGGGCGCTGCGCGGCAGCATTTGGGACAGGGTCCAATAAAGGTGACACGGAAATAAGGAGGGAGGATGGTTCCGCCATTTATGCAGAGCGTTACGGCGCTCTATCAGGACGCCGTGGCGCACGCCTTCGTACTGCACGGTAACGTGCATGACTACGTGCCGAACGGAAGCTATCAGCGGTTGATGCCGTATCTGACCACGCGATTGGTAAAGGGGTTCGACCTGATTGTTCAGGTTGACCCGTCGCGGGGGATGGACTTTCCCATGGGGGAGAAACATCGCGCTCTAGCAGCGAAACTCCTGGGACTGGACGCGCCGCAGACGGCTCCAGGCGGCAGTCTGGCGGCGGCTCTGGGGACGCAAGGCAAGGCGGCGCAGGTGAGCTTCCCGAAAGGGATTCGGGAAATAACTGAGTTGGTCGACCGTCTGCTCACCGAGCCGTTGATGGTTGGCGGCGATGCTGACGAGTCGCTGGAGGGGATAGAGCGGCGACGCCTGCGTGTCGCTGTCATCTTCACCTACGGTGAACTGCTCATCCCCGATGCCGGTCTTATCCAGACTGACCCCCTGGTGTTGGGGCGGCTGTTGCAATGGTCGCGCTCTCCCCAGGTGGGACAAAACCACGCGCTCTTTCTCGTGACTGAGTCGCTGCTGTCCGTCCACTCTGAATTGCGCCGCGCCAGCAGTCGTTGGGAACCCGTCGACCTGGCGCTGCCTGATGCGGAAGTCCGAGAAGCGTTCATCTCCGCTCGTTTGGAGCAGTACGGCGGCGACCTGGCGCTGGCCGAAGACCTGACCCCGCGCCAGATGGCGGCGATGACTGGTGCTCTCAATCTGCTCCAGATCGAGGATGTGCTGATGCGCGGGATGGGTGCTGGCACACTCACACCCAATCTGGTCACGGAGCGCAAGCAGTCTATCATCCGTCAGGAATTTGCCGATGTGCTCGATGTGCGAGACCCGCGCTGGAACCTGTCGGCGGTCGGCGGGTATGCCTACCTCAAAGACTTTCTCGGCCATCGGCTCGTGCGTCCCTGGCGGCAGGGTCGCCTGGCGATGGGCGGCATCCTGATGAGCGGGCCTCCTGGGACAGGCAAGACTCAGCTCGCTGAGGCGCTGGCAGGGAGCGTTGGCGTGCCGTTCGTGGTCTTTGCGCTCTCGAAAATCCTGGGACAGTATGTGGGGAATAGCGAGCGCAATCTGGAGCGAGCGCTGAAGGCGATTATGAGCCTGGCTCCCTGCGTGCTCTTCGTTGACGAAATCGACCAGGTGACAAGCCGTGGCGAGAGCGGCGGTAACGGTGTGGACAACCGCGTTTTCGCCTCGCTCCTGACATTCCTGGAAGACCCCGCTCGCCAGGCAGCGGGGGTGCTGGTGGTAGCGGCTACCAATCGTCCCGATTTGCTCGACGCGGCGCTGCGCTCACGCTTTGACCGCACCGCGCCTGTGTTGCCGCCAACAGCAGATGATCGTGTGGAGATTATCCGCACTCTGGGAGAGATGATGGGTCTCAATCTTTCTCAGGGAAGTTTGAGCGAGGCCGCGACGCGCACCGATGGATGGGTCGGGCGCAACCTGCGCGACTTGTTGAGGGTGGCGCAGGAGCTGCGCGACGATGGTTTGGAGCCAGACGCCTCGCTGCTCGAAGCGCTCTCTATCTACCGAGCTCGGTTGCGCGACGTGCGCCTGATGACCCAACTGGCGCTGGCGGAGGTGAGCGACCTGCGCTTGCTCCCTCCAGAGTGGCGCGAACAGGCGATGGCTGAGCCTGAACCAGAGGTGGCGAGGGGAGCGCCGCCGCGCCTGGAGGAGGAGACGCGGCGGACGCGGAGAGATTTCCTGTAGCTCTTGCCGCAGGGGTCCAGAGCGCATGGGTGCTGTCCCATGCGCTCTTTTGTTGTATGACCCCCGCGAGTACCAGTCCGAACACGATGGGGAGATAGATTACCCACTGCCAGCGTATCTCGACGCAGCCTCCGTCCAGTGGGAGGGTCAGGGATAAATCGTGCGTATTGGTGACAATAATAGTACAATCCATCACGGCAGTGTCGTCGTCCCCGTCCCCGCCACCCGATACAAATTCCCCGCATGGGCGTTACCATTTTCCGTCAGCAACGCATACAGCGCCGCGACGCTATTGACCCCATTCGCCAGATCTGCCGCCGTAATTCCATACGCCGCCAGATCCTCGTCAGTAATAGACGACCCCAACCCCAACGCATCCCACTGCCAGCGCTGCTCCAGCGCCGCCTGGGCGATCAAAGCCATCAACTGCCCCGACGTGTTCATCATCCGCTCAATAAACTCTTGCTTCGTCATACCAAACCTCCTCTTAAAATACTCGCCGCACAAACAAAGACACCATGATACAAACCGGATTGGGAGAACCCGTTTTAGAAATATACACCTGCACGCTATTCTTGCTGGCCGGGACAGGATTGTGCGAAAACGAGGTGACAATCGTCTGCGTGAAACTGGTCGAAGTTGTATTAAGATTGGTTGAGGCCATCAACGTAGGTAGTGGTTGAATAGTTGCTGATGCTACCAGATACCGGCCCGTTCCGCATTATAGGCATCCAC
>DAOTUF010000627.1:0-3884 GCA_034437495.1 Chloroflexaceae bacterium
ATGTCCATCAACAATCTGACGACCCGAACGCAAAACTGGTCGTGGGTGCCCTTTATGCTCACCTTGCTCATATTGGGCAGCTACACGCGGGGCACGCTGCGGGGCCGCTGGCTGGCCAGTTTGCCGCTGCTGATGCTCTTCTGGGTCAATGCCCATGGCGCATTTGTCATGGGGTTGCTGGTCGGGGGGGCGTTTGTGGTGGGGGAAAGCCTGCGCCGGCTCCTGCGCCACCCCTATGCGCTTACCTGGGAGCGCCTGAGAGCGCTCTATCTTGCCTGGCTTGCGATGTGGGGGGGGGCCCTGGTCAACCCGCTCGGTATCGGCATCTTCGGCTATGTCCAGAAGTTGTTGGAAGATGCGCCTAGCCAGAGCCTCATCAAAGAGTGGCAATCGCCAACCCCGCGCACCCCGGCGGGCATGTTCTTCTACCTGGGCATCCTGGCGGTCATCGCGGCCTTTGCGTTTGCCCGCCGCCGCCCGACCATCACCGACGTGCTGCTCGTCTGCGGGCTGGCGTGGCAGGCATTCGTGGGGATGCGCTATGTGGTCTGGTTCGGGATGGCCGCTATGCCCATCGTGGCCCAATGCCTGGCTCCCTCACGCTCGGTCTTCCTCTCCGGTAGCGGGGGCGGTGGGGTCCTTCCCCCTTCTTCTTCTGTTCCCCCCCGCAAACCGCCTTCGCGCCGCGAGCGGGGCGGGGGGACCGTGGCCAACCTGCTCGTTCTGGTTGGTCTGGGGCTGGCGGTGGTGAGCGTGCAGCCCTGGTTCAAGCCCATGCTGCCCCTGCCCCAACCTTACCAGGAATTGTTTGCGCCGGTGCCGGGCGCTCCGCTGCTCTTCAGCTCTGACACCCCCGTTGCCGCCACCAACCACCTGCGGAATGAGCCATGTACGGGACGGTTGTTCAACGAGATGGGGTATGGCTCCTACCTGGTGTGGGCGCTCTATCCCCGGGCGCAGGTGTTCATTGACCCGCGGGTGGAGTTGTACCCCCTCTCCCTCTGGCAAGATTATGTCGCGCTCACCCGGGGAAACGATGGGGAAAGGCTGCTCAACCACTATGACCTTGCCTGCGTGATGCTCGATAGGGAGCTTCAGCCGCGCCTTGCGGAAACGATGGCAGCGCTCCCTGGCTGGCAGCGCACCTTCGAGGGCGACCGCAGCGAAGTGTGGAGACGAGTCCGGGTGATACCATAACAGGGGAACCATGAAACGATCGCTTCCATCTCTTCCATCTCTTCCATTCCTTCCATCCCTTTCGTCCCTGGCATCCGTTCCTACCATCAACCAGGTATGGATTCTGGCCGCCATCCTTCTGATTGCCATGCGCCCGCTGATGACCCCCATCCCTCCTCACGACTTCTGGTGGCACATGGCAACGGGACGCGAGATTGTGCAGTCCCACGCCATTCCCACCACCGACAGCTTTTCCTACACCCGGGCCGGCGAACCATTCTACAACCAGAGCTGGTTGGCCCAAGTGCTGATGTATTCACTCCATCGCCTGGGAGGGGTGCCGCTCATCGTGCTGGTCCAGGCGCTCGTCATCGGGCTGGCCTATGGCCTGCTGCTGTGGCTGTGTGTCAGACGCAGCCGGGCACTGCGCCTGAGCGTGAGCGTGCTTCTGTTGATGATTATGCCGCTCTCCTTCGACAACTGGAATGTTCGTCCCCAGAGCTATGCTTTCCCCCTCTTTGCGGCCTTCGTCGTTATCCTGACGGTATGGCGCGAGGGAGCCAGGGGGGAGCAGGGGGACCGGGAGGTCCGGGAGGACCGGGGAGAACAGGACCGCGAGCCTGCGCCAAAAGACTCCCACCCTCGTTCGTGGCTCTGGCTGCTGCCGCTCCTCATGGTCGGGTGGGTCAACCTCCACGGGTCGTTTGTCCTGGGGGGCGCGCTCATTGCGATGACCTTTGTCGGGGAGGGGGTGCGGCGCTTCGGGGAAGATTACCTGTTCGCCAACTCGCAGCCGAAGCCGTCAGACCACCAGCGCCCGCCGCTGCGGAGCCTCTTTCTGTGGGGGGCTATCACGGCCGGGGCCATGGTTGTCAATCCGCGCGGTATCGGGGTGCTAGGCTACGTGCGCGACCTGCTGAGTACCTCCGCCGTGACCGACCTGGTGACGGAGTGGGCCCCCCCGACCATCCGCGAGACCAGCGGAGCGTTTTTCTTCCTCTTTCTCATCTTCTGCGGCTTGGTGCTGGCCTATACCCGCCGCTTCCCTCGCCTGGTCGATATGCTCATTGTCGTGGCCCTGCTCTGGCTGGCACTGGGGGCTTCTCGAAACATTGTCTGGTTTGGGATGGCGGTTATGCCGCTGCTGGTAGTCCAGCTGACTGCCTGGTTCTCCCCGTTCTCTGGCTCCCAACCTGACCCCCGCTTTGAGGGCACGGTGCTGGTCAACCGGGTGCTGGCGGGGGTGCTGGTGGTGCTGCTGCTGCTCACTTTGCCCTGGGTCAAGCCCCACCTTGGCCTGCCGTCTGACCTGGGGAGCCTGATATCGCCCGGGACGCCGGTGGAGGCCGTGGAAGTGCTGCGAAATGACCCGCAGCCTCCCCGCCATCTCTTCCACGCCATGAGCTATGGCAGCTACCTCATCTGGGCTGCGCCGCGCCAGCCAGTGTTTGCCGACCCGCGGATCGAGTTGTACCCCCTGGAACAGTGGCACGACTATAGAAACCTGAATGCGGGCAACCATGTCCCGCACCTGCTGGACAAATATCAGATTGACGGGTTGCTGCTGGACCACGAGGAGCAGGCGGGATTGCTGCGCCTGGTGCGGCAGGACCCCTCCTGGGAAATGCGGTATGAGGATGAAGGAACGAGCTACCTGGTCCGTCGGTCGGGGGAGCAGAACGAGTGACGGTGCGAGAAGAGAGGAAAGGAGAAGAGAGGACCAGTCTCACGGCTGGCGGTCTATGACCAGGCTGTCTTCATAGCCCGCTGCCACCGCAATCTGCACCACATTGAGCACCTGGCTAATGCGGCGCAGCAGGCGGGCATTGCTGCTATTGTTCACCGGCGAGGTATCGGGCAGGTTCATGGCTGCCTCGACCAGCGAGTCGCGGAAGAAGAGCGCCGCTTCGAGCGCGACGGCAAGGGGCATGCCCATACGCCGCGCATTGGCGGCATAGTCCCGCCCGATGTCCCGCGCCTGGTTGAGCAGCGGTTCGTCATCTCCCTGGTAGCTCACGTAGCGCAGCACCACCCCCATAAGCTGCTGGCTCACACGCCGCCAGATATCGCGCTCATCATCGCCCAGGTCCATCAACCAGGCAGGGGGCGACTCTCGCCGTTCAAGTTCGGTGCGGGCCTGTTCGAGCGCTCGCTGCGCCCAGGTTCGCACCAGCGCTTGCGAGTGACCCGGGAGCGGGACCGTCTGGGCAACCATGGCTTCGATGTCGGACCGCGCAAAGCGCCGGTGCCCTCCCGGGGTGATGTAGACCGGCACCGCCCCGGAGTCCGCCCATCGGCGCAGGGTGGCACTATGAACTCCCAGGAGCCGGCTTGCGGCAGAGAGCGAAAGATAGGCAGGTTGAGACGACTTTTCCATGTTCACCAGCCACCCGCTCCATACGAATGGTCGTTGCTTCCCGAATTCTATAGAAATGTACGCAATTATAGAAAATTATAGCATGACCGGATATTCTGTCAATTTGCCGGAGGGATTGTGTTTGGCCGGGGGACCTGCTGCCATTGACGAAACCGGATGGACATAGTACAGTATATCATAGGGAAACTTGCATGAGTCATAAACCGCACTGACTAAAGTCAGGCGGCTTGCACGCTCCGGCGAGGAAGCCGGGTATGACCAGACCTGGCCTTTCGAGGCTCCGTTCAGCCGGTCACGATACCCTGGGGTACGCGAGCCAGCCCCAGGCCCT
>DAOTUF010000628.1:0-1783 GCA_034437495.1 Chloroflexaceae bacterium
GGGAGAGGCCCCCGACAGAGGAACCGCCACCCCGCCGTACCCAGGGCTAACCGCGGTTTCCCCCCTGAACCATGCGACAGACGTGCTGGTCGTCCATTTTGAGGATACCGGGGTGGGCATGAGTCCCGAGGTCCAGGCTCGCATTTTCGATTCCTTCTTTACGACCGGACCCGGCGGCTCCGGACTTGGTCTGACCATCAGCCAGAAGATTATGACCTACTATGGAGGGTATATCGGCGTGCAGAGCGTTCCGGGGCAGGGAAGCACCTTTTCGGTGGTCTTCCCACTCCCGCCCGGCGAACCCGGGGCATACGAATGATGGCGGATATGACCTGCACCACGGGTATCTGCTATAACCAGGAGAGGACGGAGGTATGACACCTTCAATCTTGCTTGTAGAAGACGATGAGATGGCCCGCACCCTGCTGACCAGCGTGCTCAAACGAACCGGCTACCAGGTGACAGCCGCTCCCGATGGCGAAACTGCCATTCAGCTGTTGTCCGCCGCGTCAGACGCCGATGCCCCCGCCGGGGCCTACGACGTGGTCATCACGGACATCCGGATGCCAGAGACGGACGGCATCGAAGTCATGCATACGGCAAAGAAAAAGTCCCCGCCACCAGCGATTATCCTTATGACGGGCTATGGCTCGGTGGAGACGGCAATTGCGGCCCTGCGGGCCCACGCCTACGATTACCTGCTCAAACCCTGCGACACTGCCGACCTGCTGCGGTGTGTCGCCGGTGCGGTTCAGCATCGGACAGCCGAACTGCGCCGGGTCGATGCGGTCAACCTGCTGGCGAAGTGTCTTGACCAGCTCCAGTTTGCCGCGCACCCCGCCTCCCCCGACGGAACCGAAGGGAGCGACTATCAGAAAGAGCCGCCCCCCCCGGACCGGTCGGAGCGATTCCTTCGCATTGGGGACCTGTGCCTGGACCTCTTCCGCCATGTTGTGACCTTCCAGGACCAGTCAGTGCCAGTGACACCCATTGAGTTCGCCGCGCTCCACTGCCTGGCCCGCTCCCCTGGTCGGGTCTTCAGCCACCAGGAAATCATCCAGCACACCCACGGCTCCATCGTGAGCAGCAAAGAGGCCCAGGCGCTCCTGCGCCCCCATGTCCACAATTTACGCCGCAAGATAGCTTCGTCCTACCTGGTCAATGTGCGCGGAAAGGGCTATATGCTGGCCGACCCGGAAGGAGCCTCCGACCACCCCCAACAGGGTCCCGACCCTTCCATTGTGAAATCTTAACGCAATCTTGACGCGACCTCTACGCACTCCCCCTTCCCAAAACCGCTCAAAGGATGGCACAATATGGATGGTTGAAAGGTATTTCGTCCCATCTCGTTCCCCTTCCCTCTTTCTCATCCCTCTCCAGAAACGGAGATACCATGTTTCTGGAATCCCGCTGCCCGGGGGCGCGAGCAATCCGCTGCCCCCCCTCGTGATTTCCTCACACAACCTGATCTGCCTTCCCCTGACGAGATGCGGACGAAATCTTTTCTTCCTTCCCCCCTCGTTCCCATTCACGCCGCGCCGTTGAGTTGACAGGGGAACCATGTTCCATTATACTAATACCCATACCCTGTAGGGGTATAAAACAGGTGGTTATTGAAATTCCATTTTGGGTATTGACAGAAGGAGTAGCAGGTCTGTCAACGACCACCCGCTGAAGCGGGTGGCTTGCGGGAAGCCGTAAGCCGATGTTGACCAGTTCGCTCTTCGGAGCAGACGATAGGGAGGTCACGAGACCCTGGGGTGCGTTGCCAGCTCCAGGCCCG
>DAOTUF010000629.1:0-3977 GCA_034437495.1 Chloroflexaceae bacterium
CGGGCCTGGAGCTGGCAACGCACCCCAGGGTCTCGTGACCTCCCTATCGTCTGCTCCGAAGAGCGAACTGGTCAACATCGGCTTACGGCTTCCCGCAAGCCACCCGCTTCAGCGGGTGGTCGTTGACACGTTGGTGTTCGTCTTTCTAGTTCCAGTTGTGTATTCGCCTTCCCAGGCATCTGGATTAAGATAGTCCAAAAGTACCATACCCCGATAGGACATGCCTCTATACAAATCGACTCCGCTATGATAAAATGATATACACCCTTTGGCAAGGGGGGAACACACGAAGCATACGATCCTCCGTCATTTCGAGGCCGACACCTTCAGGGAACATCATGTTTGATCAGGAAACGTGGCACAATCAGATAGTCGAGCGTCTCAACACCTTCGCCCGAAACCCGTGGCAGGATATCCAGTTGAGCGGAGCGCGGACGGTCTTCGGATACCTGGCGCTGCGCACCCTGGAGCCATTTCTGGAGGCATTCCAGCGGGAACCGGTCAACGCAGTGCTGGCGCTGGCCAACATTGCCCAGGGGAGTGGGGCAGACTATATTGTCCGCCAGGCCACCCGCCTGCGCTTCCAGGGGGGCCGGATGCTGGAACGCGAGCTTCCATCCAACCCCGACCTGTGTGCCACGGTCGAGCACCTGATGGTTGCCCTGAACGTCGTCCATATGGTTCGCCAGCGGCTCAACAGCACCCGCGATGACTGGCTCCGCCACACGCTGATGAAAGAACTGGAGTCGCTTGGCCCGATTCTGTTTGTCCGCATCCGGAACTTGCTGGAAGACCCCGGCTGGAAACTGCGCCTCGGGGCTATCCTGAACCTGAAGCACAGCCAGGGAAACTTCACCCCGGCCGAGCTGATTTTGCTCAGCGAAGGGTTGAAAGACAGCTCCGCAGAAGTACGCTCGGCGGCGGCTCGCAGACTGGGCGACTTTGCGCACACCCCCCCCGTCCAACTCGTCAAAACGCTGGTGCATGTGTCGCTCCATGACTGCGATATGAAGACCCGACGGGTGGCGGCGCGGGCCCTGGGGGGCCTGCGGAACCGCATCGCCTCCCCCGAAGTGCTGACCCTGCTGGTGCAGCACCTTTCCGATGGGGATTGCTTTGTGCGCTCGGCGGCGGCGATGCTGCTCATCGAGCTTGGCGAGATGGCGGGTATCCCTCCCATTATCGAACGGCTCATCTGGCTGTTGAAGGATAGTGACCCCTACGTGCGGGAGGCCGCTGCCCTGGCCCTGGGGCATATGGGCAAGTCGGCGCTGACCGGCGAGGTGATGGAAGCCCTGACCGACGCCGGAGCCGACAGCGACTCCGCGGTTCACGAAGCAGCCGTCGAGTCCCTTATTCAGCTGCGCAAACTGCGGGGCACGCACCCGACCGCACATCATCCCCATCAGGAAGCCTCCCTGCCTTCCCCGTCCCCCGAGCGGGCCGGGCCAACCGAAGTCCTGCATTCCAGAGAGGCCGGGCATTCGTCGGTTTCTCCCCCCTCGCGCAAGGGAGGAACGACAGACAATCTCTCTGTTCCTCCTTCCGGGACCGTGGAGAAGAACGGGCACCTGCTGCGGCGGCACTAGCTGCGCGGTCAGGCAAAAGCGCCCGCTCCTTCGGTCTCTCCAACGGCTGCGACCTGCCGCACCGGGACTTCGCGCTCCGCGAGGTAGGCTTTGACCTGCGGGATGGTATAGGTTCGGAAGTGGAAAATGGACGCGGCCAGCACCGCATCCGCATGACCATCAATCAGCCCGCGGTACATATCGTCGGGTGAGCCAACCCCGCCCGACGCAATGACGGGCACATCCACCACATCGCTGATGGTTCGCAGCAACTCCAGGTCATAGCCTGTCTGCTGACCATCCGCGTCCATACTGTTGATGACGATTTCCCCCGCCCCCAGTTCGACCCCGCGCCTGGCCCACTCGATAGCGTCAAGCCCGGTTGGTCGCGGGTTGGCCCCGGTGTGCGTGAAGACCTTCCAGCGGGGAGCAACCTGCCCCGGCGCGTCCTCCTCTGACTCTGGCGGAACCCGCCGCGCATCTATCGAAAGCACGATACACTGACTCCCGAAGCGCCGCGCCCCCTCTTCAATAATCTGGGGATTCAGCACCGCAGCCGTATTGATAGACACCTTGTCTGCGCCTGCGCGGAGCATTCGATACATATCGTCGGTTGTGCGGATACCGCCCCCCACGGTGAGCGGGATGAACACCTGGCGAGCCGTCTGTTCGACCACCTCAACCATTATTTGCCGCTCGTCGCTGCTGGCGGTGATGTCATAAAACACCAGTTCGTCGGCTCCCTCCTGGTTGTAGATGGCAGCAAGCTCGACCGGGTTGCCCGCATCGCGGTGGTTGACAAAGGAGACCCCTTTGACCACGCGCCCGGCCTTGACATCCAGGCAGGGGATAATCCGTCGTGTGAGCATCTCAGGTTGCCTTTCGTTTTCTCTCATTCGCTCAATGAGGTCTGGTTCTGCCCTGAACCTCAACGCAATGGCAGCGCCATCCCGTGGTATTATACCATTGTTGGGAAGAGGGAAAGACGCCGCCGCACCCGGCCTCATGCGTGAAAACACCCCTCCGGAATGGGGGGACTTGCTCCTGGTTGATGGGGAGTGTATAATTGCGGGGGCAGCACGGGGTTGGTCGAACCATCCATCATGGCAGTTTGTTTTGGACCAGAACAGAACTGGACGGTAGAGGCGACAAAGAGGGGGAAGGGAACCCGGCGCTTCCCGCCCCACCACATCCGGAAAGGAGAGGTCAGACGATGACCGTGACCGAGAACGTCAACCCTGCTATCTTCCGCGCCTATGACATTCGCGGACTGGTTGGAAGTGAGCTAACGGAGGAGACGCTCGCCACCCTGGGACGGGCCACGGGAACCTACTTCAAGGAGCGAGGATGGCGCACCTGCGTGGTCGGGCGCGATGCGCGGTGTAGTTCGCCCTCGTTTCAACAAGCCCTCATCGAGGGGTTATTGAGCACCGGTCAGGAGGTGCTCGATATCGGAGAAGTGCCCACGCCAGTGATGTACTTTGCCGTTGAACACCTCGGCACCGACAGCGGGGTCGTCATCTCAGCGAGCCACAACCCCCCCGAATACAACGGGGTGAAGCTGCGCCAGTCCCACCCGGTCTATGGGAGTGAGCCGCTCTATGGGCAGGCCCTCCAGGACCTCTGCCAGATAACCAATCGTGGTCAGTTTGTGCAGGGGCAGGGCACCCTCCGCAGCGTCGATGTGCGCGATGCCTACACGCAGAGCGTCGTTTCGCTGCTCCGCCTCCCCGATACCTGCCTCCAGCCGCCAAAGCGCCCGCGGGTGGTGCTGGATGGGGGCAACGGTGTGGCCGGACCGGTCGGATACCGTATTCTGGAGGCCATTGGCGCGGAGGTCATCCCCCTGTACCTTGAGCCTGACGGCACCTTCCCCAACCACCACCCCGACCCCTTGAAGGCACACAACCTGCGCGACCTGGCGGCGGCGGTGCAAACCCACCAGGCCGACATCGGGTTCGCCCTCGATGGCGATGGGGACCGCCTGGGCGTGGTTGACCGCAATGGGGAAATCATCTGGGCCGACCGCTACTTGATCGTGCTGGCCCAATACTTGCTGTCTCAACGTCCAGGAGCCGTTGTTTTTGATGTCAAATGCAGCATGGTCCTGGAAGAAGCCATTCGTACCTTTGGGGGAACGCCGGTGATGTCAAAAACCGGCTACGCGAGTATTTCGGCGGTGATGCGCGAAACGAACGCCGTGCTAGGGGGAGAACTGAGCGGTCATACCTTCGCAACCTATCCCGGTCACTACTACGACGATGGAACGTTCGCCGCGGCCCACCTGCTGCGGGCGCTGTGCGCTCTTGACCAGGAACGGGCCGCAGCCGGGCCCCCGACCGCATCTTCGTCGCGGCTCTGCTCACTTACCGATATCCTGTCGCCCTACCCGCCCCTCCCCTCGCTCAT
>DAOTUF010000630.1:0-1743 GCA_034437495.1 Chloroflexaceae bacterium
AGGACGACGTTGTGGAATGGTTGGAGTAAAAGAAAAGAGGAGCGCGGTTTCCTCCACTGCCACTGAAGTGGCGTGGCTTCCACCGCGCAAGATTCGGTGAAATAAAGAGGAAAGAGGACGGAGGACGGAATGGAACGGAATGGAGCGGATGGCCACTACCCATCCATGCGCAGGACCAAAATCATTGCGACGATTGGCCCCGCCAGCAACACCCCTGAAACCGTGATGCGCCTGATTGAGGCAGGAATGGACGTTGCCCGATTGAACTTTTCGCACGGGACGCAGGAAGAGCATGCGCGGAATATTGCCATGCTGCGGGATTGTGCGGCGCAAGCCGGGCGACCGCTTGCGCTCCTCCAGGATTTGCAGGGACCGAAAATCCGCACGGGCCGTCTGGTGCAGGGGCGGGCCGTCCTGCTCAGGCCCGGTGCTCGTTTCACCATTACCACCAGGGAAATCGCCGGAACTGCTGAGGGCGTCAGTACGACCTACGAGGACCTCCCGCACGACGTACAGCGCGGGGATCGGATCCTCATCTCCGACGGGTTGATTGAGCTGCATGTGATAGAGACCAGTGGGCATGAGGTCCAGACCGAAGTCCTCTTCGGGGGAGAACTGCGAGAACACCAGGGCATCAACTTACCGGGGGTGAGGGTCAGTTCGCCCTCGCTCACGCCCAAAGATGCCGAAGACCTGGCCTTTGGTCTGGCGCAGGGCGTTGACTATGTGGCGCTTTCGTTTGTACGGCGGGCCGCGGATATTGTCGATATCAAAGAGCGCATTGCGGCGACCGGGCAGGATGTGCCGGTGATTGCCAAGATAGAGAAACCGGAGGCTCTGGACGATATCGGAGGGATTGTGAAGCACGCCGATGCCATTATGGTCGCCCGCGGCGACCTGGGCGTCGAGATACCGACCGAACGGGTTCCCCCGACTCAGAAGATGCTCATTCATACGGCCAATGACGCGGCTGTTCCCGTCATCACTGCAACCCAGATGCTCGACTCGATGATACGCAACCCCCGCCCGACGCGGGCCGAAGCCAGCGACGTGGCCAACGCCATCTTCGATGGGAGCGATGCGCTCATGCTGAGTGGCGAGACGGCCACGGGCTTGTTTCCCGTCCAATCCGTCCAGATGATGGCGCGTATCATTCTGGCAGCCGAGGATAGTGGGCGCTACTCGGACCATGTGCCAGACGCGACCATCACGCCCCAACGCGATATCCCGCATGCTATCAGTGCGGCGGCCCGTGCCATCGTGGAAGCCCTGCCCATCAGCGCCATTGTCGCCTTTACCCGCAGCGGCCTTACGGCCCGGCTCATCTCCTTCCAGCGCCCGACGGTCCCCATTATGGCCTTCACCCCCTCCGAAGCAGTCTATCACCGCATGAACCTGTTTCGGGGGGTCATTCCGTTCCGAAGTCAATATGCCGAAAGTCTGAGCAAGCTGAGCCGAATGGCCTTTGACACCCTCCTGTCTCGCAATCTGATCCAAACCGGTGATATGATAGTCTTGATGGGAGGATACCCGGTGGCCGGCCGAAGTTCTACCAACTTCCTGAAGGTGCTCAAGGTCAACCCGATGGGCCTGGTAGAGACGAATATCACGGATGTGTCAACGACCACCCGCTGAAGCGGGTGGCTTGCGGGAAGCCGTAAGCCGATGTTGACCAGTTCGCTCTTCGGAGCAGACGATAGGGAGGTCACGAGACCCTGGGGTGCGTTGCCAGCTCCAGGCCCG
>DAOTUF010000631.1:0-6274 GCA_034437495.1 Chloroflexaceae bacterium
GCTCATCTGGTCGAGGGAAAGGTCATGCGCCGATACGTCCAGCAGCACCATGCCATCGTACCACCCCAGGTCTGACAGACGCGGGGGGAGGTCGGCAGCGGCAATGACTTCGCTCTCGATGTGGGTGCGCCAGAGCGCCGCGCTCAGTTCGCTGGCGTTGCCCTCCTCCCCTTCCACCAGCAGCACCCGTGGCTGGAGCGCGACGACGGTGGTGGCCATCCCCTCGTTGTTGCGGACAAAGGTGTCGCTATCGGAGACGCCCGCGATTTCGGCGCGGAGCCTGATGACCCCGTTCGCCCCGCTCGCCGTAGCGGGGAAGGTCAGACGGTTGTGCCCCGGCCCCAGGCCGATTTGCTGTTCCGCAAGCAACTGCTCCGACCCTCCCCCGTCCTGCTGGTGGGGGGTGGACAGGCTCTCCCACAGCCGCACGGTCGCCTGGATCTGGCCGGTCGCGCTGCTGTCAATGCTCGTCAGGGAGGGGACCCCCGGTCGCTCCACCATCTCCACCCCCACCTGAACCTGATATTCCTCGCCCACCCGCACGGTCTGGGGAGCGCTCATGCCCGAGATGCGGACCTCGGGGCCGTTCACCGGCTCTACGGGCCAGACATCCACAGGGATACCAGCAGCCGTGAGGTGGGGCAGTTCGTTCAACACGTTGCCCGTAGTCTGGATGCCATCGGAGAGGAGCACAATGCGCCCACCGGTGGGTCCGGCCATCTCGCGGGCAATCCGGAGCGCCTGTTCCAGGTTGCTGGCCGATGGGCGCAGGGCACCGGTCAGGGACGCAACGTCGGAAGGCTGCTGCACAGACCCGGCAGATCCCACGGGTTCGACCGGCACGACCTCCCCCCCGAACCAGAGCAGCACCGGATAGCGCGGGAGGACGGTATCCTCGGAGGTCCCTGCTGTTCCCGCTTCTCCTGCTGCTGCGACAGCGGCTTCCGCTGTCTGGACCAGGCGGGTTGCCCGCTCCCGCAGGGTGGCCTGACCTCTGGGGGTCAGGCTGTCGGACTGGTCCACCAGGACCATCAGCGGAGCGGTCTGGGGGGCTTTCTGCTCGGGTGTGGGGTTGGCCAGCGCCAGCACGAGCAGCAGCACGATGACCATGCGCAGCACCACCACCGGCCCCACCACCCCGCGCCCCCGTACCAGCCACACCAGCAGCAGCACCAGCAGCAGTACCGGCAGCAGCACCAGCAGGTGGGGATTCTGAAATGGGATCGGTATGGCTCTGAAAAGCGCCTCTCCCTTGCTCACGACGTCATTCACGACGCCTTCCATTTCCATCATTTCCATAATGCTGGCTCCCCCTTACTTTTTGCCTGGACGTGCTGACGTTCGCCCGGTTACGTATATCCATTCTCCCATCAATATGACGAGGGCAGCTATGGCAAGCCACGACCAGACCGGGTGCAGGTCCTCCTGAATGGGGGAGCCTGCCTGAGCGTGGGGTTCTGCGGGTGCAGGTGAGACCAGCGGCAAGGCCGGCCCGATGGAGGCCGGGCGCGGGCGCAGGTCGGATTCTTGCGGCGACCCGGCATTGACCGCGATGTGCCCTTCATAGCGCGTTTTGCCCTGGTGCTGCTCGATAATCGTGTAGAGGCCGGGGCGGTCCAGGCGGTCGAGCCGGAGGGAGTCGGTCCCCGGCTCCAGCGGGTAGCGCTGTGGTGGGCTGCCATCGGAGTGGCGCACCTCTATCACATCGGCATGGGGAGCGGGAGAGAGAACGAGCGGCTCACCCAGGGTGAGCGCTTCTGGCAGGGGAGGGGGCACCAGGCTGCGCACGGTGCGGGCCACCAGCAGCGGAAACACCAGGCGCGTGGTCAGGTTGCTCCGGGCCAGGTCGAAGGTCCAGACGGCTATCTTGCTGCGGCCCGGCTGCTCCCCCACCAGGATGACCGGTCCTTCCCCGCTCTCTTCTCGCAGGGACAGGGCCGTGGTTAGCTCCGGGGGGAGTGGCTGCACGCGGGCCAGCGGCCCGAACTCGACGCTGCCCAGGCTCAGCCCTTCCAGCAGGTCTTTTGCCGCTTCGCTGATACGGAGCGGACCCGGAGCGGGTTGGGCAGCGGTGACGGGCAGCAGCGGGTGGTTGCCCACCGGCGGGTTGACCACCAGCACGCCACCGGTTGGCCAGGTCTGGAGCGGGGGCAGGGTGCTCTCGAAGATGGTCAGGTCGGCGGTGGGGGTGAGCGGCGAGGTGGGGTATTCGTCGGGAGCCACCACCCGCACGTCGAGTTCGGGAACTGCGCCGAGTGCTCGTTCCAGGGACTCCCGTGCTTCCGTCTGTGCCGATACCAGCAGCGTGCGGACGGGGCGGGTCTGGTCCAGGTTGAGATAGGCGGTGTCGTCCAGGGGCATGCGGTCCTGCCCGTCCAGTTCAATCCGCACCACCCGAACATCCGACAGGATGGTCCAGGTCCGTTCAATCTCACTTTCTGGCTTCAGCGTCACCAGGCTCCGGTCCAGCAGTTGATCATCCCCATACAGACGGAGATAGGTATTTGACAGGGTGCTGCTGCCGTAGTTGGCAGCCCGGAAGTAGAGGTGGGAGCGGTTCGAACCGGCCCCAAGGTGGGGCCGGGCTGCAAAGGCCACAACAGCGCGGTTGTCGCTGTCTCCCCCCACTCGCTCCCACTCGATGCGGGAGTCGAGGGTCGTAGCCTCGGGTGGGGGGTCCAGGTCGCTGAACACGAGCATCCGTCCGCGGTCGTAGGAGGGGTCGGCGCGGGTTGCCTCCAGCGCCACCCGTGCCAGCGTGAGCGCCCCGGTCAGGTCGGTGCCGGCCCCCCCGGTCGTCACGGTACCAAGCGCTTGCAGCAGCGTGGCGCGGTTGCTTGCTGGTGCAGTGGTGAGCAGGTGGGCAGGCTGCCCGGCGCTCACGAGCGCGGCACGGTCGTCCACCCCCAGGTTATTGATGATGGCCTCGGCGCGGGCGCGGGCATGGTCGAGCCGCGTGCCTTCGGAGGTGTCGCGGGCCGCCATGCTGGTGGAGGTGTCCAGGATGAGCACGATATGCTGCTTTTTGTCGGGCGGCTTTGCCACGCTCTGCGGGTGGGCCAGTGCCATACCAAGCAGCACGGCTACCAGCAGGTGCAGCAGCAGCAGGATGGTGAATGGCAGCTTCCATCGCCGCTGTGTGAGGCTCTGGTGCTGCAACCCCTGCCACAGCAGGAGCGAAGGCACAACGAGCCGTCGATGTCGCTGCCGCCGCAGGTGCAGCCATATGATGATGGGCACGGCAACGAGTGCCAGCAGGCCCAGGGGAAAGAGCAGGGTAATGGGCAGGTTCATCTCCAAACGTTCCACAATGTCGTCCTGTGCTGGTTTTTTACCTTACGGCGGGAAAACCAGCAAACCCACTCGCCTTGCGGCGGTCACGGGTGCCTCGTTCAGATAGGGAGGCTTGTCGGGCTGGCCGCACTGGCAGAGACCGTCTGCCTGTTTAACGACCAGCGAGAGTGCCTGGGGCTGGCAACGCACCCCAGGGTCTCGTGACCTCCCTATCGGCTGCCCTTGCGGGCGAACTGGTCAACGTCGGCTTGCTCTTCACAAGCCACCCGCTTCAGCGGGTGGTCGTTGACAACCTCCTACGTATGGTGAAGCATGGACGCGGGCAACGCTGGCCCGCCCGGGTAGTATAGCACACTCTTCCCCCACCCATCCACCCATCCACACCCGTTCACTCACCCCGCGGCAGCAGGCGCAAAAAACGACAACACCGCAGCACCGGCCCCTCCCTGCGGTGTGCTCCCGCGGCAAAGGAAGGACCGGTGCCTGCTGGCTGTTGAAGCGGTGTGTTCTCGCCCGGAGCGCTAGCGGCGTACCAGCGGAAGGTAGACCAACTCGCCTTCCTCTGGTTCCGTCGTGGCGGTTGGCTCGGTCGTAGGCGTGGGCGTCTCCGGTGTCGGGGTGGCGGTTGGCTCGGTCGTGGGCGTGGGCGTCTCCGCGGCTGGTTCCTCCCCCGCCACAAAGCTGCTCTCCTCGGTGGTCATGGTGTTGCCGCTCAGGTCGGTGTGCTCGATGACGTAGTAGTAGGACACGCCCCCCACCAGACCCGTCAGTTCAAAAGTGTGCTCCCTGGCAAAGTCCGTCTTCTGCTCCTCCCGCGTGTAGGTGCCCGGCTCGGTGCCCAGACGAACCGTCGTCTGCACAAACTCGTCGGTTTCCCAGGTCATCGAGACGGTGTCGCTGGCAGTGGGCGTGACCACGACCGAATTGACCAACTCCGGCGGCTCCTGGTCGTTCACCATCTCCAGGGGAAAGGCAAGCTCGTAGGTCTGCGCCCCCTGGGGACGGTCAACCTGGACGTGTGCTGGCAACGCGTCAAGCTGCGTCTTCAGCGGGTCGGGGAGGGTGAGCACCCGCACCTGCCCGCCCTGGCTGTCCCCCGCCAGCACATACGCCTCCACCCCTTCCAGCGTGGTGCCAAGGCCCGCATCCAGGGCAAGCACCCGCACCTGCCCGCCCTGGGTGGCCGCTGCCAGCACATACGCCCCGACCCCTTCCAGCGCGGTGCCAAGGCCCGTATCCAGGGCGAGCACCTGCACCTGCCCGCCCTGACTGTCTGCTGCCAGTACGTACACCTCTACTGCCTCCAGCGCCGTGCCAAGGCTCGTCTCAGGGGCCGTGGCGTCCAGGTCGGTGCGGGCATCCGCATCGGTAATGGTGATATCATCGCCCTGGCTGGATGCCGACGGCACCAGGAGCAACCCGAGCACCACCGCCCCCACCAGAAACGTGGTGATATGCCTGTGCATGGGAAGTACTCCTTCCGCTATGGTTTCTGGTAGACGAGCGCCAGTCCAGCGTAGCCACTGGCCTTATATGCCCGGCTCGTTTGCACTTTGATGGTCTGTGCAGCGCCAGTTGGGAGTTCGCCCGCATCAAGGGTGCCATCGTGGTCGTTCCAGGTGCCTACCTGTCCCTGGTCATCGTTGGTAACTACGTTCGCAACCTCAGTTCCATTCAGCAGGTAGTAGGTGGTCGTATCCCAACCGTCTTCATAGGTAATCTCATGCGCGAGGGACCAGCTTCGTTCATCGTAGGTCAGACTGGCGGGCAGGGTAATAGCAAAGGTGTCGCTTTCGGGGTCATCTCCCGCTGCCGCCGGCTGGTAGTCTGCTGCCAGGGTCAGGCGGTTGGCATTGGGGTAGGCGAAGTGGTAGTAGGTCACGGTCGGGGCGGGACTGCCAATGGTGGTGGCAATGTGGTTCAGAACGGCTTCCAGTTTGGTGGGCAGGTTGGCGGTCTCCGTATCCCAGTTGCGCCAGTCAATGATTTTGCTGGTGGGCACCCCCGCGGGGTAGTAGGCCACCACCCACCCGTCGGCGGGGTGCAGGTAGACGTGAACATCGTGGTTGTCGTCGTAGAAGCCATCCGCAAACGGCACCGCCATCGCGCCAATCACGTAGTCCTGGTCGGGTTCGGTCTCCACCGTGCGGTAGAGCGCTTCCAGGGCGCTGCTGAGCGTGAAGCCCCCCGCAACCTGGAAGTAGGCCGACATACCGGCACTGCTGGTAAAGGTGGCTTGCTGCATGGGGGCAGCTTCGGCCACGCGCACAAACGACGGAGCTTCCAACGAAAACGACCTGCCGCCAGAGGTTGCCGGCTGACGGGGGGGGGTCAGCGCCAGCAGCAGGGCAACCGCCGCCAGGCCAGCAACCAGCAGGGTCCACCAACGTCCTCGAATCATACAACTATCCTGCTACTTTCTAAGTACTCAAAAGTACTCACTCATTGATTCCAAAGAAATTCCTGCTTCGACCTGCACGGCGCTCTCAAGTGAGCGTCTTACACGCAGTCCACAGGCGCGTTTTACGTCCCGACGTAGCCACTGCCGGGGACGACCAGTTCAGGACTGGTAGCCTGGAGCGGCGAGCGCAACCAGATCGCCGCTCCGTTCTCTCGTGTCCATCACGAGTACTCCTGCTCACTTCTGGGTAGGTTTTGCCTACCTAGCTATACCTCCATTCTTCCTTGTGCTTGTTCCAGATTCCTGGGTATGCGTGTGCGGTCCTGAAGGGTAGGCACCACGGTGCCCGGGTCGGGTGCAGCGGTGAACCCTGGTCGGCGAAGGAGCGGGATTCAGCGAGGACGAACGCCTGTTGTGCTCAATTATGATAAAAATGTACTTATGATACCACAATACCTTCGCCAAAACTGGCCGGGAAACGAGCATGGTTTTTGTGGTATCGTTGGTAATCAAAACCAGACAACGAAAGGACCACAAAAACCATGGACCCTATTCTACCATTGCTTCTCTGCCTCACGA
>DAOTUF010000632.1:0-5821 GCA_034437495.1 Chloroflexaceae bacterium
CAGCAGCGGCCACGGGATAACCTGAATATTGGCCAGCATCGCCACAATCACAATCAACCCGATCCACCGCCACCAGCGAGAACGTTTCTCTTCCATATTCCTGCTTACCCATTTCGCACTATGCTTCACCTTCGCCGCACCGCACAATCCCGACCGTCACCCGCTCCCCATCCAGTTCAATGGTCTCCTGATAGGCCCCGGCGGGGGCAGGCTCGGCCAGCAAATGGACCGCCAGCGTCTCTGCCCGCACGTAGTCGCTCCAGGCTGCAATCACCTGCTGGAGCCGCACCGACCCTGGTTTGCCGGTTCCGTTCCCCGCGTCGTGTGCATCCAGATACAGCCGGATACGGTCGCTGATGGCCAACCCCGCGCTTTTGCGCGTATCCTGAACATTCCGCACCAGGTCACGGGCGGCCCCTTCGAGCCGCAGTTCGTGCGTCAGCGAGGTGTTCAGAGCGACCAGGGTTCCATCCCCCTCCGCCACGGCATACCCTTCCGGCGAACTGGTTTCGACCAGCACTTCTTCGGGCAGCAGTTCACAGGTCTGCCCCGCCACCACCAGCGAAAAGGGCAGGCTCCTTTCGACCGCGTGCGCCGCAGCACGGGCCTCCTCCCGCCCCATCTCACGAAGGGCCGCGGTGAGAGCGGGCACAAGCTTGCCATACTTCTTGCCCACGGCTCGCAGGTTTGGCTTGAACTGATATTCGACAAAATCAGTCGAGGCATCCAGATAGCGCACCGTTTTGATGTTCAACTCGTCGCGCACTTCATCTTCGAAGCGGCGCAGCCCCTCCACCCCGCCGGGCGTTGCCACGCGCACCCATACTTCGCTCAATGGCTGGCGCACCTTTACCCCCGACGACTTGCGGGCCGCCCGTCCCAGAGAGACCACCCGCATCACCACCTGCATATCCGCCACCAGACGGTCATCAATGAACGAGGCGTCGGTGTCGGGCCAGCGGGCCAGGTGGACGCTCTCCGGAGCCGCAGGGTCTACCTCCCCCACCAGATTGCGGTAGAGGCTCTCGCTGATGAAGGGTGCAAACGGAGCCACCAGCTTCGTCACCGTCACCAGGCAGGTGTAGAGGGTGTGGTAGGCCGCCTGCTTGTCGGCGTCCGCCTCGCTCTTCCAGAAGCGCCGCCGGTTGCGCCGCACGTACCAGTTGGACAACTCGTCCACAAAGCTTTCAATAGCCCGCGCCGCGCTCATCACGTCGTAAACTTCCATACTGGCGGACACGTCGCGCACCAGCGCATGCAGCCGCGCCAGCGCCCACCGGTCAATCAAGGCCAGCAATAGGGACGGGGACGGGTCCCGCGCTGGTTCCGCTCCTCCTTCTGCTCCCGTCTGACGTTCTGGCGTCCAGCCATCCAGGTTGGCGTAGGTCACAAAGAAGGCGTAGGTATTCCAGAGTGTGAGCAAGAACTGCCGCAAGCTCTCCCCTACCTGCTCCTCGCTGAAGCGGCGGGGGTTGCCGGGGGGGCTGGCGGTGAAGAGGTTCCAGCGCAGGGCATCGACCCCGTACCGCCCAAACACCGCCCACGGGTCAACCACATTGCCCAGGCTCTTGCTCATCTTGCGCCCCTCGGCATCGAGGATGTGCCCCAGGGAGATGACGTGCAGAAACGACGGCTTGTTGAAGAGCAGCGTACTCACCGCGTGCAGCGTGTAGAACCAGCCGCGGGTCTGGTCTACCGCCTCGCAGATGTAGTCTGCCGGGTGCGCCGCCTCAAAAAGCTCGCGGTTCTCGAAGGGGTAGTGCCACTGCGCCACCTGCATCGCCCCGCTGTCGAACCAGCAGTCGGCCACGTCGGGAATACGGCGCATCGTGCCGTGGCCCTCGGGAGCCTCCCACGTCACCTCATCAACCCAGGGCCGGTGCAGGTCAAGCCCCTGGAGCGAACGCCCTGCCTTCTGCTCCAGTTCCGCCACGCTCCCGATGCACTCCATCACCTGCCCATCGTCGCTCACCCAGACGGGCAGCGGCGTACCCCAGTAGCGCTCCCGACTGATGGCCCAGTCAATGTTATGTTCCAGCCAGTTGCCAAAGCGCCCGTCCCGCAGGTGCTCCGGTACCCAGAAAACGCGCTGGTTGTTGGCTATCAGCTCTGGCTTCATGGCCGTCGTGCGGATATACCAGGAGCGCTTGGCGTAGTAGAGCAGCGGTGTGTCACACCGCCAGCAGAAGGGGTAGCTGTGGCGCACCCGCCCGCTCCTGAACAACAGCCCGCGCTCCTTCAGGTGGCGCGTGATAATCGGGTCGGCCTGCTTGAAAAATGTCCCCCCGAAGCCCAGGTCAGCAAACTGCGGCAGCATCTCACCATTCAGCGCCACCGAAAAGAGCGTCGGCAGCCCATACTTCCGCCCGATTTCCAGGTCGCCGTAGGCCGGGGCGATGTGGACAATCCCCGTCCCATCCTCCAGGCTCACAAACTCGTCGGCAATCACGCGGTAGGCGCTGGCGCGGTCCATCGTCTCCACCGTCTCGCCCTCTGGCGGCACCCCCTCGAACAGCGGCTCGTAGCGCAACCCCACCAGGTCGCTCCCCGTGAACGTCCGCTCAATTTCAACGGGTGGAACTTCTCCCGCCTCTGTTCCTGCTCCCGTTCCCGTTCCCGCTCCTGCTCCCTCCCCCAACACCTGGGCAACCAGCGCAGAAGCCACCACCAGCCGCTCATCCTGCCCCGTTGCTGCATCGTTTCGCCTCACCAGCGCATAGGTAGCCTCCGGCTGGACGCACAGCGCGACGTTGGCCGGGAGCGTCCAGGGAGTCGTGGTCCAGGCTACCAGGCTGCTCCCCGCCAGCACGTCCGCGAGGGGGTGAGCCTGAGTGCCCACCCGAAACCGCACCCAGACGCTCGGGTCGTCTACATCGTCGCGGAAGCCCATACTGACCTCGTGGTCGCTGAGGCTGGTGTCGCAGCGGGGGCAGTGCATCGTCACCTTGAAGTCGCGGAAGAGCAGCCCGCGGTCCCACAACTGGCGAAAGACCCACCAGAGCGACTCAATGTAGGGGTTCTCATAGGTAATATAGGCATCATCGCTAATCCAATAGGCAATGCGCCGGGTAAACGCTTTCCAATCCTGAATGTAGCGCCAGACGCTTTCCTTGCATTTTGCATTGAACGCCGCAATGCCATAGCGTTCGATGTCGGGCTTCCCCGAAAACCCCAGTTCCTTTTCAACCTGGATTTCAACTGGCAAGCCGTGGGTGTCCCACCCCTCCCGTCGCCCGATGATGTGGTAGCCCTGCATCGAGCGATACCGCAGCACGACATCTTTGAAAATGCGGCTGATGGTATGGTGAAACCCGGGCCGCCCGTTGGCGGTGGGGGGGCCTTCAAAAAAGACAAACGGTCGTTCGCCAGCGCTCAGGGCTTTTTCGACCACGCCGTTGGTCGCCCACCACTCCAGGATGTCTTCCTCCAGCCTGGGAAATGAGACACTGGTGTCAACAGATTGGAACATGACTCCTTACCTTTTCCTTCGTACCTGCTTCGTACCTGCTTCGTACCTGCTTTGCTTTTCCTGCGAGATGGGTGCAACACACGTTGAACCTACGCGGTGTGGGGAAGGGCGAATATCCCGCTCCAGTGGGGGTTAATGGAGCGTCCGTCTGGTTGGACGGTGGCGTGCTCCTTCAGGTAGGCGAGCGCCTGCTGCCGGATTTCCAGGGGGAGACGTTGCGCGTCAACCTGAAGCAGGAAGTTGAGCAAGTCCTGCCCCGCTTCCGAACCCTCGCGGAAGCACTCGGTGACGTCTACGCTAGACTGCGGAAAGGGGTGGTAGGTGTAGGGAAGGTGGTTGTGCTCCAACACCTGTTTCATCTGGTTGGCTCCGAACACCTTATCTCCGATTGCGCGGTAGTCAATCACCCCGAAAAACTCATGAATCAACCCCGCCATCGTACACTCTTCCGACGCAACCGCCATCATGAGCAACCCGTGGGGCTTGAGCATCGCAGCCGAGTTGCGGATCAGGGCTTCCTGGCTGCCCGGCATGTGGTAGATGGAGTGGATGTAGAAGATGAGGTCGAAGGCGCGGTCGGGGTGGAAATCCTCCGCGCGGAGGGGCATCATCTCGAACCGCACATCTTTGAACGCTTCTTTTCTGGTGATCGCTGCAAATTCCTGGTTCTGAGAAGCGTTTGGTTCTACGACCACGTAGGTCAGCGAAGGCTGTCCAGTGATGCGCTGGACCAGCGCAATGGCCTGTTCATCGAACAACCCCGTCCCGGCCCCGACGCTCAAGATACTCAGGTCAGTCTTGCCTTCCAGCACCGCGGGAAGACGCGCTTCAAGAAACTGGAGAATGTGATGCCGATCACCGGACCATGCCTGGCGAAAGGCAGCATTAGCCCTCGCATATCCTTCTTCCATCAGAGGAACTTCGTACCTTTCCGACTTGCCCATATAGCTATACCTCCTGAACTTCAACTCGAACTCTCGATGTCTTTTCCTGTTACTGCTGCGGTTTCTGCTTCGGTCCCTTCCGCTGCGCATAGGCAATGCCGCTCTGAAGCGACCCATGGGTTATGATACCACGCATATCAACATCGAGTTGAACGAGCGTCTGGGCAATGCCGGGCTGAATGCCAGTCAGGACGACCTGCGCCCCCAACAACTGCACGGCCTGGGCCGCGTGGATGAGCGCGTTGGCGACCTGCGTGTCAACGATCTGCACGCCGGTGATGTCGAGGATGGCAATGCGGGCGCGGTGGGTTTCCACGCCATTGAGCAGCGTTTCAAGCACCTGCTGTGCCCGGCTGCTATCAATCGTGCCAATCAGCGGCATGATGACTACCTGGTCATCAATCGGGATCAGGGGGGTCGAGAGTTCCCGCAGGGCCGCCCGCTGCGCCTGGATGACCTGTTCCTGCAACGCCGTTCGCTCTCGCTCGGCCTGCTTGAAGCGGGTAATGTCGGTCGTGATGCCGCCAACCGCATAGATTACCCCCTTTTCGTCAGCAACGGGGAAGTTGATGGTCAGGTAGGTGTGGATCCCGTCCTCAAGGGGAACTTCTTCTTCGCGCTCCAGCACCGTGCCGGTCTGGATGACCTTCTGGTCAATGGCCTGCCATTGTTCAACCAGTTCCGTCGGGGAGAGTTCTTTGTGCAGCCTGCCGATAATCTGGTCGGCGGGCAAGCCCATGATGGTTGAGATAGTCCGGTTCACGACCAGAAACCGCCCGTCGGGGTCCTTCACGTAGATGAGGGAGGGAACGTTGTCGATAATGCCTTGCAGCAGGATGGTGCTCCGCTGGAGTTCCTGCTCGAACCGCCGCCGCTCCGTCACGTCAATGGCAAACCCGCCCACCGCGTAAATCGCTCCCTCATCATCATAGATGGGGAACGTGAGCGCGTGCTGGACCGCCTCGCCCTGGGGGGTGGTGAACACCTCTTCGGTTTCCGAAAGCTGGCCACTGGCAATAACGTAGTCTTCGTTTTCGCGCCACCGCTCCAGGTAGGGCGAGGTAATCACTTCGTGGTCCGGGCTACCGATAATCTGCCCCACCGGTCGCTGCATGAGATGAGCCGCAAACTCATTCACCAGGAGGAACCGCCGGTCGAGGCTCTTCACAAACACCGAGGCTGGCATGTGCTTGAGCAGGCCTTGAAGCATCGTCTGGGTTTCGCGGAAGGTCTGTTCGACCTGCGTTTGCTCGGAGATGTCGCGGACAAACGTGGCCCCCCCTTCGCGCCGGCCCGCCGGGTCGGAGAAGGAGATACGCGAGATCTGCGACGGAAAGGTGGTGCCGTCGCTGCGGTGGTAGTCCAGCTTTTCGTAAACCATCCCCTCCTCCCCGGTGTCGGTACCTGC
>DAOTUF010000633.1:0-4260 GCA_034437495.1 Chloroflexaceae bacterium
GCTCCCGGGACCTGCTTTTCAAGAAAACCCATGGTTTTATATGCAATACACCTCCATTGTACCGCGCTTTCTGGCCTGGGAAATCACCTGGGAGGGGGATATTCCAGTTCTGCTTTCTATGAAACAAATAACGGAAAGGTATGAATGGGGCGACATTGATAGTGCTCCGCTATGAATAATAATTCTAACAAGACCAGGCCAGTCGGTCAATGCGCCTGGGCACCGCGTACCGCCTTGCCATCAATCAATAGCCTGCCCCTGCCCCTGCCCGGTCGGTTGGCTGGCTGCTCGTCGCACGTTGCGCCCTCGGTTGTTTTGCGCTACTATGATGAAGAGACGCCATTCTGGTGTAGGTATGGATAGTATTAGGTAAGGGAAGAGGAGGGAACATCAAAATCATGGAGAATGACCGAACATCGGGCAAGGGGGGGAACGGGGATGTCTCCCCTCCTGCGTCAGGCGAGGCGAGCGGCTTGCAAGCCTTTGCCGTGCTCGGGCAGTTTCTCGAAGAGGATGGGTGGTTTCCGCAGCGGGTTGAAGATAAATTTGCCTACCGGAGCTATTATAACGGGGAACATGGGGGGATGCTCTGTTATGCTCTGGTTCGGGCAGACTGGCAGAAGTTTCTTTTTTATGCCATTGCCCCCTTCACGGTGGCGGCGGAGAAGCGGGCAGCGGTCGCGGAATATATCACCCGGGCGAATTATGGCCTCCCCATTGGCAATTTTGAGATGGACTATGCCGATGGCGAGGTCCGCTATCGGTGCAGCCTGGATTTCGAGGGGGTCACGATGACGCCCAACCTCGTGAAGAATGTGGCCTACCCGGCGGTCTACACAATGGACTATTATTTGCCCGGCTTGATGAAGGTGGTCTTTGGGGACAAATTACCCGTGGAGGCCATCGAAGAGGTGGAACAGGCGACCAGATCGCCCTCCTCGGCGGGGGGCGAGGGGGAGCGCTCGTAGGACTGGCCGCGTTCCCCCATCCCCCCAGGAGCACGGGGCACACCAGCAAGGGGAACGCGCATCATCATTGAGGGTGTGCCCCTTTTCTGGTATCTGGCGTGCGCCCCGGCGCAGTGTGCGAAATCAGGTAGTCCTTGCCTTGCGCACCAGGTGGTTGATGCGCTGCCGCAACGTGTTGTTGGACCGCTCAATGTGGCTCGTCTGGCCACGCTCTTTCCCCACCGGGCGTGGATCGGGTTGGCGGTCGCCCGCCCCTCGCTGGACTACGCCTCCCAGAAAGGCCGCACCCAACCCCGGTGTGCCAGAGTCTCGCGTAGTTCTAGCATAGCCGTATAGGTTGGCAGCACAAAGAGCGTCGAGCCAGGAGCGAGGGACGCCAGAGCCGTGTCAATGGCACGGGGGAGCGCAGGTTCGAGGGTCAGGCATTCCGGGGGGACCCCGCCATATTTGAGGCGAACCGCCATATCTTCAGCGCGGGTGCCGCTGACCGTCGCCCGGGCAAGCAAAGCAGCCAGTGGTTCGAATTCGGCATCCCACAGCCACGAAACATCGGTCCCATCGGCGTAGCGGTCATTGATGACCACCAGCGCATGGAGCATCGTTCCGCTGGTGCTGGCGCTGTCCGTCAGCATCCGCACGGTTTCGCTTGCCCCCACCGGGTTCTTAATCAGGGCAATCAGCATCGAGGGGCCTCCTGGCCCGGCCTGCACCCGCTCGATGCGACCGAAAGCCGCACTGAAATGCTCCAGAGCGGTGTGGATGTGCGCGGGCGCGATGCCGAGAGCCAGCCCGGTGGTGGTAGCAGCCAGCGCATTGATGGCATTGTAGAGGCCCGGCAGGGGGAGGGGGAAATCCAGGGTGCCGTCCGGATGGGCAATGTAGAGATGGCTCCCTTCCGTGCCGTGGAGGTCAAGCCGCACCAGGCGAACGTGAGGCTGTGGCCGCCGGTGCCCACACTGGGGGCAGACGTAGTGCCCGATGTGGCCATAGAAGGCAGCAAGGGTATCGTAGCGGGTCCCGCAGCGGCGGCAAAACTGGGAGTCGGCGGTGTGGGCGGCTGCGCCGGTCGCGTGGCGAGTATCGTCAAGGCCATAGTACCACACCTGCGCGGACAAATCCTCCCCCAGAAAGGCCACCGCCGGGTCGTCGGCGTTGAGCAGCACCGTGGAGGTAGGAGGGAGGTGGCCGAGCGCTTCCCGCCAGGTCCGCGCCAGCGTATCCACCTCGCCATAGCGGTCAAGCTGGTCGCGGAAGAGGTTGTGGATAAGCACCAGACGCGGGCGCGTTTCCCGCATCGCCCGGGGCAGAGCTGCTTCGTCGGTCTCAAAGAGGGCAATATCGGCCTGGACCTTTCCTGCGATGGTGCTGGAGGCCAGCGCGGTGGCCGTCAGGCCGCTGACCAGGTTCGCCCCGGCGCGGTTGTGCAGCACTCCCTGACCGGCGGTTCGCAGGATATCCGCAATCATCCGAGTCGTTGTGGTTTTGCCATTGGTGCCCGACAGGAGCACGACGCCCTGGGGGAGCGGAACCGTAAGATGGTGCAGGATATCAGGCGCAATTGTCCGGGCGAGGGTACCGGGCAGGTGCGTGCCCCCGCCGAGCCGCAGGGTCCGGCTCAGGAAGATGGCAGTTTTGCCCAGAGTAATGGCAAGCAGGATACGGGAAGTAGTCATACGCGAGAGCTGTCAGGTCAGATATACGACCGCCGCCGCCGCATTTCCCAGTTGCCGGGTTCGGCATCGAAATGGCCAGCCAGACGGGTACCGCAGAATCGGCAGGTCCCGGTCGTATCCAGGTTCCAGGTGCCCAGGTGATACCCGCTGCGCTTGATGAGGAGCTTGCCACACGAGGCACAAGAGGTAGACTGCCCCTCCACGTCGGGCAGATTGCCCGGGTAGACGTGGCGGATACCAGCAGTGAGCGCCCGGTCACGGGCCCGCCTGATGGTTGCCGCGGGGGTGGGTGGGACGTGGGTCATCTTGAAGGCCGGGTGAAATGCCGTGAAGTGGAGCGGCACATCCGGCCCCAGGTTGTTGACCAGCCAGTCACACAGACGGGCAACCTCGTCTTCGGAGTCGTTGTGGTCGGGGATGAGCAGGGTGGTCACTTCAAGCCAGACGGCGGTTTCCTGCTTGATCCAGCGCAGGGTATCGAGCACGGGCACCAGTTCGGCAAAGCAGAGCTTGCGATAAAACCGATCCGTGAACGCCTTCAGGTCAACGTTGGTCGCGTCTATATGGGCAAAGAAATCTCTCCGCGCCTCGGGCATGATATAGCCCGAGGTCACAGCAACCGTTTTGATGTTGCGTTCGTGGGCGGCTCTGGCGCAATCTATGGCATATTCAGCAAAGATCGCCGGTTCATTGTAGGTAAAGGCGATGCTCCGGCAGCCTGCCCGGACCGCGGCCTCGGCAACCGCATCGGGGAAGGCCCAGTCGTTGAGCCGGTCATGCTCCTGGGCCTTCGAGATGGACCAGTTCTGGCAGAACCGACAGCCAAGGTTACAGCCCGCTGTCCCAAAAGAGAAGACACTTGTGCCAGGGTAGAAGTGGTTCAAGGGCTTCTTTTCAATGGGGTCGGCACAGAACCCGGAAGCCCGCCCGTAGCTGGTCAGGACTAGTCCCTCCTCACCAGCCTGACGAACAAAGCAGAATCCGCGTTGCCCAGGCCGAAGGCGGCAGGAACGGGGGCACAAATCGCACTGGATGCGCCCATCCTCCGTGTGGTGCCACCACTGTCCCGCTCGTATTCCCGTTTCGTGCATTCAGATCCCCTGCAAGAGTTTCAACGTTCATACGGTCAACTCGCACTATGCTTCCTCTCTTCCTCGCACGAAGACAGTCTAGCACGTTCGCTCGTCTTTGACAAGCCCGTCTCATTTCCCTTCAGAGCCTGGGCGAAAAGGTGCTCCCATCAGCAAAGAGCGGGTGAATGTGTGGTATGATACGGTAGGCAGGTTACAAGCGCTAGTGCATATCCAGGCAAATATGTCGGCAAAAGGGTCGTGCCAACCTCCCGGAAGTTTGGAACTTCTGGGAGGTTTCCCAGAGAGACAAAACCGAACAACCCGGTAGATTCTGCACTAGGGAGCTATAGCTAGATAGGCAAAAGATACCCAGAAGTGAGCAGGAGTGCTCGTTAGGCACACGAGAGAAAGGAGCGAAATGCGGAAACGGTATTTCCCAGAGGCACCAGCGGGCGAAAGCCAAGCTTCCTGGAACGCTGATGACGGGCGATGAGAGCAGCCCGGTTGCGCTTACCCACGGTTAAAAAGGCCCCCTGGGGCGGGTGG
>DAOTUF010000634.1:0-2365 GCA_034437495.1 Chloroflexaceae bacterium
GGCGGCTGTCGTTCTGATCCTCCCCCACCCCCAACCCCCTACTCGCCGGTCAGCGCCAGCGTGGTTTCGACCGACCGGGCCTCCTCGCCCGCACGGAACCCGGCCTCCAGCGCCCGGCGGTTCAGGTCCTTGAAGCGGGCCGGCACCGTCTCAAGCACCGACTGCATCATCGCGTCCCGCGTCACCACTTCGGTGATGGAGGTGAGCGCCCCCACCATCACCACATTGGCCGTAATCTTGTTGCCCAGTTCTTCAGCAATGCGCGTGGATGGGACCAGGTAGGTCTTGCGCTCCACCTCGTGCTCAATCACCAGGTCCGGGTCAACAATCACAATACCGTGCTCGCGGATATCATCCTTGAACTTGCGGAAGGCTTCCTGCGACATCGCCACCAGGATATCCGCCGACACAATGCGGGGGTAGCCGATGGCACGGTCCGAGATGACCACCTCCGTCCGCGCCGCGCCGCCCCTGGCCTCCGGCCCATACGACTGGGTGAGAATAGCCGTCAGGCCATCGTAGGCCGCGGCCGCCTTGCCAAGCACGTGCCCGGCCAGCACCACCCCCTGCCCCCCAAACCCACAAATCCGTATTTCCTGTTTCATCCGTTGGTTTCCCCCCTCAAGCTGCCTGGCGTTCTGGCTCTGGCTTATCCACTCGCAGCGCCTCGATTTGCTCTTCCAGCGCATCGGTAAAGCTGCGCTTCTCCACATCCTGGAAGACGCCAATCTTCAGCTTGCCCTCCAGCGAACGCTTCTCCTCCGCCGAGCCAAAGCGCTGAATCCGCTCATACTCATCGAGCAGCACCACGTGGTCCCGATACCACTGCCACGCCTGCTCGATGTTGCGCAGCTTGTTGCGGCGTCCGTAGGCGGTCGGGCAGGGCGCAAACAGCTCCACAAAGGCAAAGCCACGCTTCTGCACCCCGGCCTCAATGGACTTGATGGGCTGGTAGGGGTAGGTCACGGGCCAGCGGGCCACGTAGGGCGCTCCGATAACCTTCGCCATCTCGCTCATATCAAAAGGCGGCTCTGCGCTGCCGTAGGGCGTGGTCGTCGTAATACTCCCGACGGGGGTGGTCGGCGCGACCTGCCCGCCGGTCATCCCATAGGTGAAGTTGTTGACCGCAATGACCGTGATATCAATATTCCGCCGGATGGCGTGGATAAAGTGGTTGCCCCCGATGCCCGAGCAGTCCCCATCCCCCGTGAAGACAATCACCGTCAGGTCGGGGTTGGCAACCTTCACCCCCGTGGCGAAGGCCAGCGCCCGCCCGTGGGTCGTGTGCAGGCCATCGGCCTGGATGTAGCCGGGCAAGCGCGAGGAGCACCCGATGCCGGAGACAAACACGGTCCGGTCCATGTCCAACCCCAGGTTATCAATCGCCCAGAGCGTATACTGCAAGACATTGCCAATCCCACACCCATCACAAAAAATGGTCGGAAACATCGCATCTCTGAGATACTTGTTTCGCAGCGTTTCCGCATCTTTAATCATCGTGTATCCCTCCCTACTCCACAAACTATCTGCTCCAACCAACAAACCGACACCCTACGCCGCGACCGGCGCACCTTCCATAGCCTGGACAATCCCCTCAAGAATCTCACCGGGTGTATGCACCTCCCCGCCAATCTTGTTGAGCGGCACGACCCGGCACTGCCCGGCCACCGCCTCGCGGATGGGGTGAATCATCTGCCCCAGGTTCATTTCTGGAACAATCATCAACTGCACCTTTTTGGCCCACTGCTGGATAAGGTCCTCCGGGAACGGCCAGATGGTAATCAAGCGCAGCATCCCCACCTTGAGACCGCGTTCACGCGCCTCCGCGACCGCATCTTCGCACGCCCTGGCGGTAATCCCGTACGACACAATGGCAACCTCGCAGTCGTCCGCATCGGATTCCTTGTAGAAGGTCATATCGGCCCGGTTCGCCAGGATTTTCTCGCACAGCCGCCGGATCATCCGGTCGTGAATCTCGGGGCTGTTCGTGCGGGGCAGCCCGGCCTCATTGTGCGTCAGTCCCGTCACGTAGGTGCGGTAGCCCGACCCGAAGGGAGCGAACTCCGGCACCAGGCTGTCCGGGTGGGCGCTGCTGCCGGGGCGGAATGCCTGGTAGTCCTCTTTGCTCACCGTCACCGTCTGCCGATAGCACACCTCAAACTCATCATCCTCTGGAATGACCACCTTCTCCTGCATATGCCCAAGCTCGGCATCAATGAACAGCAGCACCGGCGTCCGGTACTTCTCGGCCAGGTTGAACGCCGTAATGGTCATCTCCAACGCCTCCTGCACCGAATAGGGGTAGAGCATAATTATCTCGTGGTCTCCGTGCGTCCCCCACCGCGCCTGCATCATATCGCCCTGG
>DAOTUF010000635.1:0-9315 GCA_034437495.1 Chloroflexaceae bacterium
CGGCCTGGTGGACGATGCGCCAGCCGCTCGACCGGCTCAGCCGCATGCCCGCGGTGCGGCGGTCGTAGGAGATGAAGAGAGGGGCGTCTGCGGGCGGGGGACCGCGGGCCTCCAGATATCGCTTGATGGCCTGTTCAGCGCTCTGGCGCACAAAGATGCGCTCTTCTCGGCGGCCTTTGCCATAGACCGGGACGCGGCCCTGCACCCGGCGGTTGCGGTAGATGTGTCCCACGTCAATGCCCAGGATTTCCGATATCCGGGCGCCCGACGAGAAGAGCAGATGGAGCAGCGCCGCGTTGCGCAGGCGTATGAGGCGCAGCCGTTCGGTGCGCTCTTCCTCCCCATGCGGAGGGCGGTCGTAGAAGTTGACCAGACGCCGCAGGTCGGGCGGGGTGGGAGCGATGGTATCGGGCAGGCGCGGCAGCACGCGTGTCAACTCGGCTCGGACCGCTTCGGTACGGAAGGTGATGGCATCGAACGATTCGAGCAGCGCCAGGAACCCGATCAGAGGGCGGGCGTAGCTGCGGACCGAGCGCGGCGAAAGCCGTTGGGGGGGGGTGCCGTCTTCGTGGCTGCGGGCAGCGCGGTGGGAGAGGTTGTAGTCGCGCCGTCGCAGGGCGCGGGCGAAGTGGACCAGGTCGTCCATCTCCAGCGAGGCCACGGTAGTGCGCCCGTTCTGTTCGAGCCAGCGGCAGAAGAGGGTCAGAGAGGTGCGGTAGCTGCCGATAGTCTGGCGGGAGTGGTGGCGCTGGTCTTCGAGCGCGGCCCGTTCCTCCTCGTCCAGGTCCGCTTCGTCGTCTGGTTCGCCCAGTCCCGCGCTCTCCAGCCGCGCCAGCCAGATGTTCCCGGCTTCGGCAAGGGGCGTGGTTGGCAGGATGGGGCGTTCGGCAAGGGGCAGGTCGGGCATGGGTGGCTCTCTCCAGCGTACGCAATGCATACAACTCTACATAAACATTCTTCTCTTGAATCTCCAGGGCACAGAGGGCGTCAGGAAGGTCTTTTCCCTGTCTTGATGCCTCCAGATACCCGAGGATTGCCACATCTGTTCTCTGACCGAGGTGTCCGGAGGACCGGTCTCTGTCAGGTATTGCATTCCGACGATGACGATGACATTGTAGCACAGAAGCCGGGCGTGATAATCACGCAAGACTCGCGATGTGCGACATAGCATCCCATATGTTACACATAATTGGACATAACACACCTCCTTTGTGTTTCCTCTTCTTACGCTATTCTTCGGACGCTGAACTTCCCCTCGCAACTCCACGGAGCGAACATGCGGGAAGGGGAACCGGGTATCAAGACAAATTTTCTAGTGAAACCCGGGGCAATCGGAAATAAGGGAATATAGGTATTATGTCAACATCTTCAGCGCCACCAGGTTGCAAGAAGTCACAACACTCACCGCTCCAGGAGCGGCAAGTACACCCGTTGACCGAAGAGATGGTGCAATCTGGTGTTATCCCAGATAGAGGTCCCGGGTAACTGGAAGGACCCGACCGTGAACCTGACCGGGCGGCCCGGTGTCCCACATCCCTCGTTGCCCCCTACCCACTCGGCATCGACATGGACCAGCATGGCTGGTTGACCATCGACAAGCCGGACCTCGCTCTCTCCACAAACGGTCCCACTGACAGTTGCTGTGACCTGCATCCCGTCCGACGGTTGGAAAACCTCCGATGGTTCCAGCAGGCCATAATAGGTTGCCGGGGGGTTGGGAAGAGTGCTCACCGGGTGGGCAGCGGTCTCAGTATGCTCAGGGTCCTCTGTGGCCCCCTTCAGCGAAACCGTCACCGGTTGCGTCACAAAGAGCCAGTATCCGTTGCCAAACGATAGACGGTCCAGCGTATTGACCCACTCCGGCGCTCCGGCATCGTAGACACTCCACGGTTCGGCTGCTCCAGCTTCATAGGCATAGACAGTCGTATAGTGCCCGTCAATGGATTGAAGCGCGTCCTGGACCGGGCGGCTTGCCTGCACCGGGTAGGCAAAAAGGTTCCACCCGGTACTCTTCATCGGCAGTTCGATGCTCGACATCAGCGCATACAACCCGGCCCCCTGGGCAGGAGCCGAAGCAATGTTCTGATAGGTATCCAGCGAGGTCGGGAGATTGCGCCACGCCTGCTGCCCTTCATCCCAGAAATAGACTCGCAACCAGTGTTCCTCACCAGTCGGCACCTCATTACCCAGGTAGCCAAAACTAATGGATGTCTGGCGCAAATCGGGCGCATTGGTCGAAGCAGAGAGCCAGTAAGCCTGCCCCACCGGTGTGACCCAGGGAGGGATAGACCGAAGCCGGGTGGCTGCCTGAAGGGTGTAAAATTCGCCCGTTTCAAACTCAAGCGCATCACCATAGATAATGACCTGCCCATCGGAGGAGACCGCCGGTGCCGACCGCGACTTGCGGTGCCCACTCCGCGACTTGCGGTGCCCACTCCGCGATTTGCGGTGCCCACTCCGCGATTTGCGGTGCCCGGGGTTCCCCCCCATTGAGTAATCGGTGATACTTTCGCGAGGGGGGGCATCTTCGGGCGTCTCTGCCCAGACCTGCACATACCCCTGGATAGCTGGTTCATCCAGTTGAAAGGTGCCCGTATAAACCCCTTCGGAGGCCCGGGACAGAACAATGGTGCGAGACGGATCCTGTTCGGGGTAGAGACGGGCATATACGGGGTATTCGGGGTCCCCCGAAACCTGGGAGACTTCCAGATTGATGGTGCGCGAGGTCACGGGAGATACCACGATCTCTGGTTGCCAGTCAGTGGCAAAGACCTCGATCTGGTCATCGCCCGCTGTGATAACTTCGCACCCGACCCGCTGTTGCCCGGGTTCATAGACACAGAGGCGATCCCCGGGGCGTGCGCCACGCGCTTCGATCTGATCGAGCCGTGGACGTCCCAGGTCAAGCACCCAGGGATAGTCTCCTGGTATCGTTTCATCGCGCTGGAAGAGCAACGCCCGCGCATCGGCTCCCGGCTGGAGCCGCCCGCCCTGGTAGTTGAGGTAGAAAATAGGGACCTCCAGGACCTCGGAGGGGGTCAGGGGGAGCACAAATGAGATATCGGTGATGTCCAGGGGAAGTCCACCCGGCCCCTCATTGAGCGGCTGAGCGCTGAGCATCGGATAAAAAGTATGCATCGTTGCCCAGTCGGAGCGTCCCGTTAGCTGGTGAGAAAGCGTTTGCTGGCAGGCAGGAAGCCACTGCGAGGGGGGCACAAACTCACTGTAATCGTCGCGATAGGGGTCGCTCATAGCTCCGGGGCAGGCATCCACCGGCACCAGTACCCCGTCCTCGTTCAACCCGAGATAGTTGTCATCCAGGAAGAAGCAGTAGTGCCCCAGTTCGTGCGCCAGAGTCCGCGGCCAGTCCTCACTCAGATTACCGCTGGCTTCGCCAAAGCGATTCCAGATGGCCCCCATCCGCACCTGCCCTGGTTCGTAGGAGAGAGTGGCCCGGTCCGGGTCTGTCGTCTTTTCTCCGACAATCCCTCCCTGTTCTGCGTTGGGACGCAAACGATTGGTAGCGTAGACACGGATATGCGCTTCATCCCAGTAATCATGGTCCTGATACACCTGCAACTGCCCCAGGGCAGCTTGCCCGTTGGTCCAGTCGAAGAGCAGTTCTGAGGTACGCGCCAGGTCGTAGCGCAAGCGCGAAAGGAAGGCCTCATCGCGGTGGGAATCCCACTCCAGGGAGACATCCAGGTTGAAGAGCAAAAACGGGTGCTCCGGCGAAGTGTTCAAGGTCTGGACACCCGGTGTTTCGATGGAGTAGAAATCCAACCCCTGCGCGTTCGGGGCAGCGCTGGTATGATAGAGGGTGTACGTGTCGGTTGATTGGATGGGCAGCAGAGCCACCAGCCGGTCGCCCACCTGGAGATTGCTGCGCCCTTCCAAATAGCCATGGGCGTTGGTCCGGAAGGGTTCCGATTGGTCTGTCTCATCCTCACTGCTGCTGCCGACTGCAATGGGCCGTGCGCCGCGTACCTGTCCCGCTGGCAAATGGTAGACCAGCGCTTGAGCAGCCGGGCTTCCCTGGTGCATCACACGGACCTGGGTTCCCCGCACCCGGAGCGGATAGGTTGTGGTGGCGAAGGAGCCGCGATGGTAGGGACCAGCCAGGTGATGGTGATGAGCGGAGGAGGTAACAGCGGGAATGGCTTGCAGACGAAACACGACATCGTCGCTCTGCCCCATCACCCCACTTTCAAACACCTCCCAGGTATAGGTATGCTTCGTGCCACCAGGCGAAGAGGCCAGGTTGGTGGTCGGGGTCTGCGGGGAAGGAATAGCCGTCTGCCAGTTGTCGCCGCCGTCGAGGGAGTAGAAACCAAGCACCTGCCGCACCGGAAGCGAGTCGCGGTGCGTGAGGGTGTAGTCAAACGCAATGGTCGCTGCTTCCCAGATGTGCGCCGAGGCATAGAAGTTGGCTCCGCCAGGCGGCACCGGCTGCGTGATGTGGACCGTCGGGATGGGGGCAGCACTGGCGCGGGCATCCCGATGATTGAGGTAGAGATGGTTTGCGATCAAATTTCTCCCCACAGCACTTTTACCCGCCACCGTCGCGAGGTCGAGGTCGCCATCGTTATCCACGTCTCCCCAGGCCACCCCGGTGGTCGCAGTTTTTTCCTCCGACCCCCAGGCGGCCCCGGCGGTCAGGGTGCCCTGATCATTGCGGTAGATCTTGGTAGTCCCACCATAGTCGCCCACAGCGAGGTCGAGGTCGCTATCGCCGTCCACATCACCCCACGCCACGCTGCCGGTTCGTTCGGCTTCGGGCGAGCGCCAGACCCCGCTGCTGGTGAAGGTGCCGTGGTCGTTGCGGTAGAGGCGATTGGGTTGGTAGTCGTTGCCCACGGCGAGGTCGAGGTCGCCGTCCCCATCGTAGTCACCAGGGGCAACGCTGGTAGTGAGGTCGGTTTCGGCCGATGCCCACACTGCCGTGGTCTGGAGCCTCCCCTGGTGGTTGTGGTAGAGCCGGTTGGGAGCATATTTGTTCCCGACCACGAGGTCGAGGTCGCCGTCCCGGTCGAAATCGCCCCACGCCACGCTGGTCGTATCATCGCTCTCGGCGGTTCCCCAGACCGCCCCGGGGGTGAGCATCCCCCCCTGGTTGCGGTAGAGGCGGTTCGGTTCGCCATCGTTGGCCACGGCGAGGTCCAGGTCGCCATCACCATCCACGTCGCCCCATGCCACGCTGGTGGTTTGCTCCTCCTCAAGTGATGACCAGACCGCCCCGGTTGTTAGCGTGCCGTCGTCGTTGCGGTAGAGGCGGTTCGGTTCGCCGGTGTTCCCGACCACGAGGTCGAGGTCGCCATCGCCGTCCACGTCGCCCCACGCCACGCTGGTCGTATCGTCGGTCTCTTCCGACAACCACACCGCCCCGGTCGTGAAGGTCCCGTTCTCATTGCGATAGAGCACATTGGCTTGCCCCGGGTACCCTGGCATCTTCCGCCCATTGCCCACGGCAAGGTCCAGGTCGCCATCCCCATCCACATCGCCCCACGCCACACTGCTGGTGTCGTGCTCATCTGTCGCAGCCCAGGATGACCGATGGTACAGGCCAAGCGCGTCGTTGAGGTAGAGGTGGTTGGGTTGACCGCTGTTGCCCATGGCAAGGTCGAGGTCGCCATCATTGTCAATATCGCCCCAGGCCACGCTGGTCGTTAAATTACCCTCCAGGGTATTCCAGGCGGTGCCTGCCTCATCCAGGGTACCGCTGGAATTGTAATAGAGCTTGCTCAAGGACGCATCGTTCCCCGCGAGCAAATCGGGGTTGCCATCGTTATCAATATCGCCCCACGCGATGCTGGTCGTCCTGTCGGCTTCTTTCGATGACCACCCCGCGGTCGGTTGCAGACTTCCCCCCTGGTTGCGGTAGAGGCGGTTCGGTTCGCCATCATTCCCTGCGGCAAGGTCGAGGTCGCCATCCCCATCCACGTCGCTCCACGCCACACTGCTGGTGTGGTCGGCTTCTTCCGACGACCACACCGCCCCGGTCGTGAGGGTCCCGTTCTCGTTGCGGTAGAGCACATTGGCATACCCTGGTTTACCGATGGAACGCCAGCCATTGCCCACGGCGAGGTCGAGGTCGCCATCGCCATCGCCATCGCCCCACGCCACGCTAGTCGTCGGGTCGGATTCCTCCGATGACCAGATTGCCCTGTTGGTGAGGGACCCTCCATCGTTGCGATAGAGGCGGTTGGGGTCGCCATCGTTGCCGACCACAAGGTCAAGGTCGCCGTCCCCATCCACATCGCCCCACGCAATGCTCGTCGTGGCGTCGTTTTCCTCCGAAGACCACACCGCCTCGGTCGTCAACGTGCCCTCGTCGTTGCGGTAGAGGCGGTTGGTATTGCCGTCGTCACCCACGGCAAGGTCGAGGTCGCCATCGCCATCCACATCGCCCCACGCCACGCTGCTGGTCCCGACATCAGAGAGGGATTCGACGTGGGAACTCCAGGACGGGGAGGAAAGCAGGGTGCCCTGTTCGCTCAGGTAGAGGCGGGTGCTTCCCATCCGGTTCCCCACGGCAAGGTCGAGGTCGCCATCCCCATCCACATCGCCCCACGCCACGCTGGTGGTGTGGTCGTTTTCGGCAGACAACCAGGCAGGGAACGGGCTAATACCCTGAGCCTGCACCGGGCGCGGCAGCCGGGCCACAAAGAGGGAGATGAGGAGGGCGGCAAGCAGCAGCACCCACAGCAGCGCGTATGTCTGGGGCCGGACCGGTCGAGACAGTTGGGACGATAGTCTTTTCTGGTTCATGGGTAGCATTCCTGCTCCTGTCTAGCGAGTAACGAATGGAAGATAGACGGTGGTGGACGTGGGGTCCGTGGTTGGGGAGACCCGCATCATCTGGTAGCCCGCCTGCCAGGTCGCCACATGAAACGTGTCGCCAACTTTCTGGATAGAGCCGGAGATGCCGGGCATGGGTATTTGCTCCACCAGGGTCGGGGACTTCGGGTCGCTCACATCGAGGATCTGTACCCCATCGTAGGAAGCCGTTGAAACATAGGCGGTGTCCTCATCTACCAGGATGCCCGTTGCTTCGGCTGAGGTTTCGTAGCTGCTCAAGTGCTCCGGGGCGGCGGGGTCGGAAACGTCAATGATCCGTAAGCCTGTTGGACTGTCGTCTCCTTCTATTCCATCTATTCCATCGACAAGGTAGACGATGGCATCCTGAACCTGCAAGCGGTGCGCGTACCCTGTTGTGTCATAGCTGCCGAGCAGTTCAATGGTCGTCGGGTCTTCCACGTCCAGGATGTGCAGACCCGCTGGTCCATCGGCAACATAGGCCCGGCCCGCTTCGACGTAAACCCCGGATGCGCTCCCACTCGTGTCGTAGTGACCAACTATCCGCGGGTGGGTGGGGGTGCTCACGTCGAGGATACGCAGCCCGTAGGGTCCCTCGGTGAGGTAGAGGGACGAACCTTGCAGGAAGACATCGGTAACGGCGGAGGGGTAACGGGCAAGAAGCTGCGGGGTGGACGGGCTGTGCATCCTGATGATGTTCAGGTGGACCCCGGCAAGGTAGACGACATCGCCGCTGACCTCCATGGCGAAGGCCACGCCGGGGGCGGCACTGGTGTGGCCGCCTGCGTAAGTCGGGTTGGCAGGGTCGCTGATGTCGAGGATTTCAAACCTGGTTGTTGCTGCCAGAAAAGCCTGGTTGCCAACGATTTTTACCTGATCCACAGGGGCATATGTTCCGAAGTACGTCTGGACGAGTTGTGGGACGGTGGGGTCGCTCACGTCGAGGATGTCCAACCGATTGTCCCCGGTGGAAAGATAGGCGTAGTCGCCAGTGATGGCAATGTGAACGCCAGAGGCACTCCAGTCATCAGCGTGATAGGTTCCCTGCATGGTCGGTCGGGCCGGGTCGGAAACGTCTATGATGGTGAGCTTCGCCTGGCTCTCCCTGGTGATTGAGATAAGGTAGACCCGTCCATCAGCAACCGCCATGTCCCGAATATCAGCGTCGCCCATTGGCAGGCCGTAGGGGCCTCCGAGAGGCTTGAGAAAGTCCGCACTGGCCGGGTCTACCTCAACAATCACCAGGGAGAGCGATGAGGAGAGATACAGGGATGGAGAAATGATGATAGGGGAAGTGAGATAGGCTTTGTGCTCATCTACGACCAGATTGTTTCCCCAGACCGACGCATTGGTGCCAACTACGGTGGGGGATATCGGGCCGCTTACGTCCAGCACCGTCAGCCCCTCGTTGCTGGTCAGGTAGGCGGTGGTCGCGTCGGCGTACACGCTGGAGACAGAGGGGTAGGTGGCGCGGAGCACCGGGTTGGCGGGGTCGCTGACATCCACGAGATGCAGGGACCCTTCACTCGTTCTCAGGTAGACCAGGGTTCCTGCTGCTATCATCTGCGAGATGTCAGTCGGGGGTTGGTAGCTGCCGAGCAGTTCGGGCATTTCAGGATTACTGATGTCGTAGATGAGCAGGGTTGAGGTAGCCTGGGAGGTTTCGACGTCATAGTCATAAGTGGTGACATAGGCCGTGGTGCCAACTGCGTCAAGGTCTTCTATCACGCCGGGGTTTTCTGCGGGAAAGGTGAACGCTCCCACCGGGCGACCATCCTGGCTATCAGCAATAACCAGGCCGTTCTCTCCGTTGGCAAGGTAGGTGTGGCCCTCGTGAACCTGCACGTCATAGACCCACCCCACCGCGGCGTAGCTGCCGACCAGGGTCGGAACCGTTGGCTGGCTCACATCCAGGATGAGCAGGCCTTCTTCGTCGGAGGCGAGGTAGGCGTGGTCATCCTGCACCACCACGTCGTCGTAATGTCCTTTGCTCGATACCTGGTAGTGTCCAGTCAGAAAGGGTTCGGCGGGGATGCTCACATCCACTATCCGAAATCCGTCCACTCCATCGGCAACGTAGACCATCGAGTTCGCGACAAAGAAGTTCTGGGGATCGCTGAGACCCTGGTAGGTGCCCGCGTTCGTTGGTGCCGTGGGGGTGCTCACGTCGATGATATGAATCACCCCATCATCGCTGACCATATAGGCCAGGCCATCTTCGAAGCGCACATTCTGGGAATAGTACGGGGAGTCGTAGGTGCCAAGCAGGGTGGGGGTGGCAGGAGTGCTCACATCGAGCACCAGCAGACCCAGGCTGACGTCCGACACGTAGGCGGTGGAGCCATCGACCTGCACCCCGTACACCTGAATAATGTCGGTGTAGCTGCCGAGCAGGGTGGGGTCGGTGGGGGTGCTCACATCCAGGATGTGCAGTCCCTTGTTCGAATCAGCAACATAGGCGCGGTCGCCCACTACATCGACGCGCAGCGCCACGCCCGG